>MGLU01000050.1 GCA_001796155.1 Chlamydiae bacterium RIFCSPHIGHO2_12_FULL_27_8
TATCCTAATAGATAATAGCTGTGTTGCATATCTGGCAATAAATAAAAATATAGCTTTAAAAAGAGCTACAAAGACCAATATATATATCAAAGCTAAAAAATTTTGATCCAAATTAAATTTGTTTGCAATAATCCTAAACATTTTATTTAAAGGATTTGTATTTTTAGAAGCAGCTATATAAATAGCAGCATCTCTTTTTGTAATAACCCCATTTTTATCTAAATCTATTTTATTCCAGTTTGTTCTAATATCTTCTAAACTTACACTATTATTAGAATCTAATTTATTTTTTTTTTGTTTTCCAAATAATGTAAAAAAATCTGCTCCATTATTTGCTATAAATCCCATGGAAAACATTTCCATTTGATTTGCTGTAGTTAAAAAAATTAATGTTATCATTGTAGCAATAGCTAAAGTCAAATGATGTCTGTTTCTTAAAGCTGCAGAAAAAAGTAATTTCATATTTTAACTTAAAAATTTACCAATATTTCTAAACTTTTCATATCTTTTATTAAGAAGATGAGTCAGATCAAACTGTTTATAACTTTCATATGAATTATCAATAAAGTTTTTAAAACTTTCGAAAATTTCATTATGATTCAAATGAGCTCCGCCAAAAGGCTCCGCTATCACGTTATCTATAATACCATTTTCCAATAAAAATTCAGAGTTTAATTTTAAAATTTTAGATGAAATATCATTTTTTTTTTGATCTTTAAACAAAATTGAAGAACAGCCTTCAGGTGAAATAACTGAATAATAAGAATGTTCAAGCATAGCTATAACATCGCCAATAGCCATAGCTAATGCACCTCCGGAGCAGCCTTCGCCTATGATAACAACAAATATAGGTGTTTTTATCTTAGCCATTTCAAAAAGGTTATTTGCAATAATAAAACCTTGTCCTCTTTCTTCTGCAGAAAGACCGTGAAATGCTCCGGGAGTATCAATCAAAGAAATTATGGGAATAGAAAATTTTTCTGCTAGTTTCATAACTCTGAGAGCTTTTCTATAACCCTCAGGATGGGGCATTCCAAAATTTCTAAAAATTCTAGTATTTGTATCTCTACCTTTTTCTTGAGCTACCACCACAAACTTTTGATTATCTTTTTTACATAAAAAAGAAATAATTGATTTATCATCTTGAAATGTTCTATCGCCAAAAATCTCTTCTTTTTCTGTAAAAACATTATTAATATAATCTAGTGAATGAGGCCTATTTGGATGCCTAGAGATTGCTATTCTGTCCATTGGTGATAGACTTGAATAAACTCTCTTTTTTAATTTTTCAAGTTTCTTTTCCAGCTTTTTTATTTCAGCTGCACTCCAAATAAAACTTTTGTTATTTTGATCTTTTACTTTTGATAAAGTTTCTTCATAGTCAAATATCTGTTTTTCATGGGGCAATATATTCATGAAAGATTATTTTTTTTCCTTAATAAACTTATTATCCTTAAAATCCTTAACAAGTTCCACTGTCGTATTTCTGGAAATTATTATAGAAAATAATTCTTCCATATCCTCAGATAAAAGCCTTACACATCCATCACTTTCATATTTACCTACTTTTTCTCTATCCTCAACAAATTGATTATTAACTTCAAGCCATGGAGCTCCATGAATACCAAGCCCTTTTGGACTTTCTGTGCAGTTTGCAATCTCTTTATCAAAAGGTATCCATCTAGTTCCAAATATTTTTATCATTTGAATTTTGCTGTCTTGAAAATATCCCATGGTATCGTTCTTATATATAGCTACCTTAGAACCAAGTTCATATTCGCCAATAGGTGTTAAATAACCGGAAAGTCTTTTTGAATCTTTTCTTCCAAGTCCTACATTATATGTTTTTAAAAGTACTTTTTCATTAGTATCTAAATCATTATAATAGAACCACATTTTTGATCTTGAAAGATCAATAATTAAATGGAATTTTAAATTTTTATCTTTTTTTAAAACATTAAATCTATCTCCGGGTGTAACATTTTGTGTAAAATAATCTGCCTTTCTATTTAGCGATCTAGCTATGAAATGTCTTGTAGTAGAATAATATGACGAGTAGTCTGCAATCCAGGCAGGTCTTCCTTTTAACCAGGGTACTCTTGAAGAATAAGTAATTGTTTCAACAATAGGAAGTTTCGAAGAATCTAAAGCAAAAAATCTATCAATAATATTATTATCAGGTAAATTATCATCAATAACTTCTTTTTTAATCTCTTCAGTTTTTTTTAAAGCAACAGTTTTTTGTTTTTCAATCTTTTTTTCAGGAATTTTTTCTACAATTTTTACTTCTTGAACTTTATTTTTTTTTGAATCAAAAACTATTTCTTTGTTATTTTTTTTGTTTTTCATAGTTCCTGCAATACCAATAAATGCAAAAAGCAAAATAGCTGCAATGATTAAATATTTTATCGAAGACAAGGCAAACTCCTATTTTTTCAAGTATAACTTAAACATTACTAAAAAATTTATTTTTATTGAATAATTTTAAGAATTTAAAATTATATACTGAAAAAAAATAAAAAGTTTATTAGAAAAATTTATGAAAAAAGTAAAGAAACCACCTAATTTCTTAGATGGTTAAAATATTATTCTTCTGAACTATTTGGTGTAGCAATCCCTGTCTCAATTTCATGCTTCATTTTTTTACCGGGAGTGAATTTTATAGCTTTTCTAGCAGGAATTTCAATTGGAACATCCGGATTTTTTGGGTTTCTACCAATTTTTCTTTTTCTTTGAACTATTTCAAAAACGCCAAAATCTCGAAACTCTAATCTATCCCCATGTACTAATGATTCATACATTTCATCTAAAAATGCTTGTACAATTACTCTTACATCATTTGGATGAATATTCTTTTTTTGTGAAATTTTATGTATGAGACTTTTTTTTGTCATTGTCCCCATTATTAGCCCCTTTTTTTAGCTCTTTTTTCATTAAGCACATTGTCTTATGTTATTAATTTTCAATCAAGTACTTTTTCAAAAAAATTATTTTGAAAATATTTCAATTAAAATTTTTTTCTTTTTTCCTGAAGAAAAAAGTAAAAATTTTTTTCCTATAATATCTGATTCATTAATCAAATAATTTGGATCTGTAACTTTTTTATTATTTAAATATGCACCGCCATTTTTTATTAATTTTACAGCTTCAGATTTTGAAGTTGTTAAATTAATTTTAAATGAAATTTCTGAAAACTTATTACCTAATATTTCATTAATTGTTAAATCAAATTTAGGCATGTCATTTGATATTTCTTTTAAAATATCTACGTCCAAAACAGCATCTGAGCCGGGTTTTAACCCATCAGTAACTTTTAATGCTTTTTCAAGACCTTCTTTTTCATGGACAAATTTTGTTACTTCTTCTGCTAATATTTTTTGTGCGGTATTAGGAATATAAGTTGACTTTGCCATATCATTTTCAATTTCTAAAATTTTTTCCAAATCTAAAAAAGTAAGCATTTTTAAAAGTTTTATAACATCCTGATCGGGAACTCTTATCAAATATTGATAAAATTGATATGAAGATAATTTATCTTCATCAAGCCATATAGCACCATCTTCAGTTTTACCAAATTTTTTACCATCACTTCTCGTTAAAAGAGGAAAAGTAAAACCATATACCGGTTTTTTAGACATTTTTCTAACCAGTTCTATACCTGCGGTAATATTTCCCCATTGGTCAGAGCCTCCCATTTGAAGAGTAACGTTTTTGTGTTCATTCAAATAATAATAGTCATAACCTTGCAGTATCTGATATGAAAATTCAGTAAAACTCATTCCCTCTTCTGATTGCATTCTTAATTTTACACTTTCTTTTGAAAGCATAGGTCCAATTCTAAACTGTTTACCGACATCCCTTAAAAAATCTGTAAAAAGTATTTTAGAGAACCAGTCATTGTTATTAACAAATTCAACATCATTTCCCAATACTTTTTTTAGAAATTTTTCAATTTTTGCAGCATTATGCAAAATTATGGAATCATCTAAAAAAGGTCTTTCTAAACTTTTTCCTGACGGATCCCCTATCCTAGCTGTAGCTCCACCAACTAATGCTATTGCCTTATGATTAAATTTCTTTAACCAGTAAAGGGCAATAATTCCTACTAAATTTCCTAGATGAAGACTATCAGAAGTGGGATCAAAACCAACATAGCATGTGACGCTTTCATTTAAAATTTTTGCTAAATTTTCATCAGTTTTCCGATCAATAAATCCTCTTTTTTGAAGAGTATCAATTACATTTGTCATTTAAAATCCAAATTTTAGTTAAATATTAAATTAAATTTAATTACTTTTCAATTGAATCTGATTCAATATTTAAATTATAAAAAATATCACTTTTAAAAGGTATATTTTGGAATAACTCTGCAATTTTATTAGATATTTTTGCACTTGTTGAATTTTCATCAAAAAGAGCGATGCTTTTTTTTGTTATATCACATCTATTAGGATGTTTTGCAATTTTTTCATAAATTTCGTTTGTTTTTTTTGCAATATTATCCGGGTAAACTCTATGGTCAATATCGTTTAATCTATTTATTAATTTTTCTTTAATTTTTATAACTTTAAAGCTTTCCGGTTCAATCTGCATAAAATACCCCCAACTATAATTATAGGATATTTAAAAATTAATTTTTACACAAACACAAAAATGGATTTTTTTTTAAAAAAAGGCTTAATTATTTGTAATAGTTTCAATTCTATCTTCATATCCAATTAAGATTTCAGGATTGAAATCTAAAAATAGACCGGTTTCCAAAACTCCGGGAATATGTTTTAAAACAAAAGCTATTTTTTGCGGATGTTCAATTAAAGGAATTTCTAAATCATATATAAAATTACCGGAATCCGTAATTACAAATTCATTGTTTTTTTTTCTAAATTCTCCGATTAAATTAAGATTTCTTAATTTTAAAACTGTTAAATTTTTTGCAAATGGTAAAATTTCTAAAGGAAGAAGTGTATTGCCGATTTTTTTTACTTTTTTGGTAAAATCTGCAATTATTAAAATCTTTTTGGAATTATAAGCTAATATTTTTTCTTTAAAAAATGCAGCTCCCCTTCCTTTTATCATATTTCTATTATCGTCGATTTGGTCTGCACCGTCTACATATATATCGATAGAATTGATTGTATCTATCTCTACAAGAGGAATGTTTAGTTTTTTTGCTAAATTATATGATTCTATAGAAGATGATACAGCTTTTATATTGAGATTTGCTTTAGATAGCTCTTCGATAAAACAATTAGCAGTAGATCCTGTACCAAGACCGACAATTTGTTTATCTTTTATATATTCAAGTGCTTTTCTACCAAGATTTATTTTAATATTTTCCATATATTCAATATTTAATGTTGAACTTATTTTTAGCTAATTTTAAAATTTCTTCAACAGCTTTTTTTGCATCTGATCCGGTTGCTTCAATTTGAATTTTAGAGCCTCTGCTAGCTGCTAGCATCAAAATACCTAAAAGAGATTTTGCATTTACTTTGTAACCTTTAAAAATTAAAAAAATGGATGAATTAAATGAAGATGTGCATTTAACAAGTTCTGTTGATGGTCTTGTATGAAGACCTTTTTCATTTTTTACAACAAATACACTTTTACATTTTTTATTTCCAAACATATAAAAAGCTAAAACCAGATTTTTTCTTATAATAATTAATTAATTGAATAAACACAATAAACTATTTAAAATTTGAAATTATTTAATAATTCATCAAAATAATTTATTGTGCTTATAATACAATCCGGAGAGGTTAAATCTACAGATGCATT
>MGLU01000051.1:0-438 GCA_001796155.1 Chlamydiae bacterium RIFCSPHIGHO2_12_FULL_27_8
AGATATTCACACTCCATTACTACCTTTTTAGGAATAAAATTTCCTTCAACAGTGCTCAGAAAAGATGCAATTAAACTTACCGGAAATCTAGCCTTAGAAGAAAAATATTTCTTAGATAAAGTAACGGCTAATTATGAACTTACATCGTTTATCATTAATCTGAATCAAGCACATTACATTTCATATATTAAAAAAGATGGAAAGTGGTTTCAAGCGAATGATGCTACTATTACACAAGTTAGTGATGAAGATGCATTAACAGCTGCAGAACAGGCTTATATTATACATTATAAAAAAGTTTAAAGTTATTTAATTTCTCCATTAGAGTCTTCTTCTAGAATATTTTTCTCAGTTGGAATTAATTTAATTTCTTTCCATTTACCTTTTCTAAATCTCAAATAATAAACCAAACTTAGCAAAAACGCATACGTTGCAGCA
>MGLU01000051.1:515-1823 GCA_001796155.1 Chlamydiae bacterium RIFCSPHIGHO2_12_FULL_27_8
TATCCATCTAATTCCTTCAAAAAAGAGATAAACATAAACTAGAATGAGACAAACTTTTAGGATAGAATAAAATGAGAAGCCGGCAGCTGAAGTCCAAAAGAAAATCTCTTTTTCTATACTTCCCGGAATTAAAAAATCTAAAACAAGTTTTGGATCAAAAACTAAAAATACAGAAGTTATCACAACAAATATAACCTGCATTTTTATAGCAGATTTTAATAGTGATTGTATTAAATGAATTTTTTTTGCACCTATAAAATTTCCTGCAAGAGAAGCTATCCCTCTATTTAATCCATCAAAAAAGAAAGATAAAAGTATTACTACAGATTGACAGATAGATGATATTGTAATATGTATATCTCCTAAACTTGTCATCATCATAAAGAATAGAGCCCATCCAATAATTTCTAAAAAATAAAAAATAGCAGGAGGAAAACCAACTTTGAAACATTTTTTAAATGTTTCAAAATGAAATTTATAATTACCTGTACCATATAACTCTCTATTTTTTTTAGAGAAAAAAAGGTACCCCAAAATAGCTGCTTGAAAAACAGTTCCAAGACAAGTCGCAATAGCGGCTCCCTTCATACCCATTGAAGGAATAATTCCTTGAATTCCAAAAATAAATATCCAGTCAAATATTACGTTTATTATATTTGCAGCAATTGCCAAATATATTAAAAGTCTTGTTTTACCTCTTCCAATATAAAATCCTGAAAATGCTGTCATAAGCGGGTAGAAAGAACCAAAAATCATTAAATAACCAAAATAATCAATTTGAAGCTGTGCATTTAGACTGTTTTTAAAAAAAAGATGTGACCCCCAAAGACCTAATGGAACAAATAAAAATATTGATAAAATAGATATCCATATCATCTGCCAAACAGGAATACCTATTTTTTTATATAAGCCTGCTCCATTATATTGAGCTACAAAAACCTCGCTCATTACTGTTAGCATTCCGGAGCCTCCTAAAAAGGCCCAAGCTAATGTTCCTGAATTTACAGCAGCATTTAAAGCATTTAATGAATATCTTGCTAAAAAACATCTATCAACAAAAATCATTAAAAGGGAGGCTAAAGCTGAAATCATAAGAGGAAGAGAAATTTGCCAAAGTTCTTTGACACTTCCTTCTTCAAATTTAGTAAGTTGTTTATTATCTGACATTTGCTGATTTTGTTGTGTTGCGGTTAAATTTTAATTCTATTTATAAACTTTTAAGATATCAAGAAATTTCAAAAAAATTAGTTGAAAAAAAATCAATTTTAGTCTTTTTTCAAAATAGAAGGGTTATTTTACATGAAATCT
>MGLU01000051.1:1839-4395 GCA_001796155.1 Chlamydiae bacterium RIFCSPHIGHO2_12_FULL_27_8
AGAATTTAAATAAAAGAATCCGTAGAACTTTTATGGATTTTTTAAAATGGAAACTTTTCAAATCAAAAGAAACTTTAAAAATTGAACCTTTAAAAGATTTTAAATATCCAATTTCAAACATGTTATTAGATATAGAAAAATCATCCGTTCAATGGGTAGGGCATTGTACTTTTATTATAAAGACAGGAAATAAAGTAATTTTAACTGATCCCATATGGAGTAAAATCTGTTCACCCGTCAGTTTTATCGGTCCTAGAAGAGTTTCTATGCCCGGTATAAAAATTGAAAAAGTTAATAATATAGATTATGTACTCATATCTCATAACCACTATGATCATTTAGATAAAAAAACTGTTTTAAAATTATTTAAAAAGTTTCCAAATATTTTGTGGATAGTTCCTATAGGACTCAAAAAATGGTTTTTGAAAAAAAAAATTTATAATGTCATAGAGCTTCACTGGTGGGAGAATTTTAAGGATGATTTTATAAATTGTCATGCTGTGCCTGCTCAGCATTATTCAGGCAGAGGCCTTTTTGATGGAGATAAATCACTTTGGTGCGGGTATGTTTTAGAATGTTTAACAACTAAAAAAAAGGTCTATTTTGCCGGAGATACAGGTTATAATATGCTACACTTTAAAATGATTGGTAAAACTTTTAAGAGTATGGATTTAAGTTTGATTCCTATTGGAACTTATTGGCCAAGAGAGTTTATGGGTCCTGTTCATGTAAATCCGGAAGAAGCTGTTAAAATACATACTGATGTAAATTCAAAAAAGAGTATAGGCATGCATTTTAAAACATTTAAACTTTCAGATGAGCATATGGATCTGCCTGCATATGAACTTTTTTTAAATTTACAAAAAGAAAATATCGATCATAATGAATTTTTAATATTAGATTTTGGTCAGCATGTCAATTTTTGAAAAATTGATTATAAATTTTAAAATAAAAAAATTTAATTTTTTAGAATTTTTTAAAATTTTTCCCTTTTATTTGAAAAATATAAATTTTTTAATTTTTGACTCTTTTTTTTATTTTGTTTATCTATTTAATAATCCATATGGAATATCTAAAAAATTTCTGAAAAATAGAGATGATTCCGATATTTATCAATATGGAGAAACCTCTATATCAGCAATAAAAAAAATTGTTTTAAAATGTAATATTTTGAAAGAAAACACTTTTTTAGAACTAGGTTCCGGTAGAGGAAGAATTTCTTTTTTTTTAAATTATTATACCGGTTGTAGAATAACCGCAATAGAATGGATTTATAAATTTTACAAAATTTCAGTTTTTTTAAAAAAAATTTTCAATTTAAAAAATATTGAATTTTTGAATATTGACATGTTCGATTATGATTTTAAAAATTTTGATTACATTTTTATTTATGGAACATGTCTTAAAGATTTTGAAATATTAAATCTTATTGAAAAATTTAAAAGAAATAAAGTAACTTCAAAAATTATAACAGTTAGTTACCCATTAAAAGATTATGATGAAAATTTCAAAATTATAGAAAAATTTGAAATTGATTTAAATTTTGGGAAAACTGATTGTTTTATAAATCAATTGAGGAGAAAAAATGAAACCTTACCTTAAAAAATTAGAAGATGGAAACTATGTGCCTATGATTGGTTTGGGAACATGGCAGTTAACAGATGAGAAATGTATTAATTCTGTAAAGGAAGCTATTAAAATAGGATATACATTAATAGATACAGCAGAAATATATGGAAACCTAGATGAAATTGCAAAAGCTATTAAAGGGGTAAAAAGAGAAAAACTTTTTATTACTTCAAAAATTTATAAAGATCATTTAAATCCTAAAATTGTTGAAAGCAGAGTAGATGAAAACCTGAATAGACTTAAAACTGATTATTTAGATTTATACTTGATACATTGGCCGGATAGAACTAAACCTATGAATGATGTCTTATATGAAATGTTAAAACAAAAAGAAAAGGGTAAAATTAAAAGCATTGGTGTTTCTAATTTTACTATAAACCATATAAATGACATCTTAAAACAAGGTTTGAAAATAGAAGTGAATCAGGTTGAATATCATCCTTTTTTAAATCAGGCAGAGCTTTTAAATTTCTGCAGAAAAAACTTTATTTCTATAGAAGCTTATTGTCCACTGGCAAGAGGTAATATTTTACATGATCCTATCATAAAATCTTTTAGTATAAAGTATAATAAAACTTCTGCACAAATTTCTTTAAAATGGCTAATTCAAAAAGATATTATAGCTATTCCAAGTGCTTCCTCTAAAGAACATTTAAAAGAAAATTTTGATATTTTTGATTTTGAAATTTCTTTAGAAGACTGCAAAAAAATTGATGAAATCTCATTTTTAAGACCGAAAAGGATAATAACCGGTGATTTTGCTGATTTTGAATATTGATCTATTTATTAAATAATACTAAAATACTTCTATGAAAAAATACTATTCAAAAAAAGTTTTAATTGGAAATATTGTCATAGGGGGCGGGTCTAAAATTAAAATCCAGTCCATGACTACTACAAATACACTCGATATTGAAGCTACATCTC
>MGLU01000051.1:4413-6150 GCA_001796155.1 Chlamydiae bacterium RIFCSPHIGHO2_12_FULL_27_8
CGGATAATGGATGTGACATAGTTAGAGCAGCGGTTCAGGGGAGTCAAGAGGCATTTGCATGCGAAAAGATTAAAAATATTTTGGTTAAAAAGGGCTATGCAATTCCATTAGTTGCTGACATACATTTTTTTTATAAAACAGCATTAATAGCATCAGATTTTGTTGATAAAATAAGAATTAATCCCGGAAATTTTATAGATAAAAGAGCTAATTTTCAAAATAAAGTTCTTACTGAAAATGAATATACTAATGAGCTATTAAAAACTGAGGAAAAGCTTTTACTTCTTGTAGAAAAACTTAAAAAAAATAAATGTGCATTAAGAATTGGAGTAAATCATGGTTCTTTATCTGATAGAATCATGTCAAAATATGGTAACACTCCTTATGGAATGATTATTTCTGCAATTGAATATATTGAAATATGCAGAAAATATGATTTTGAAAATATTGTTTTATCTATGAAATCAAGTTCAGTAAAAATAATGATTGAAGCCTACAGAATGTTAACCGATGAATTTTGCAGGCTAAATTATAATTATCCTATTCATTTAGGCGTGACGGAAGCAGGGGAAGGGCTAGAAGGAGAGATAAAATCTTCAATTGGTATAGGCTCTCTATTGATTGACGGTATAGGAGATACTATTAGAGTCTCTCTAACAGATAATCCAATTAATGAGATAAAGCCGGCTCAAAAATTAATAAAGCTTCATGAAAGTTATAAAGATATAAATCTTGAAAAGCCTAAAATTTTAGAAAACAAAAACTCATTTTTAGCATATCTAAATGAAGATATAGAAAAAAATATTGATATGAATATTTTAAATAATGATGAAAATTTCATTTTTTTAAATGATGTTATAAAACAGTCTTCTTTTAAAGATGTTGTTTTAAATTATGCTTTTCCAATAGTAAAAAAGGTTAGAGAGTTTAAAAAAAATAAAGATACACGTCTTTTTTTAAATATTAAAAATTTAAAGTTGGAATTAGAAAATATAGCAGAAATCGGCTTATTATTTATTGATGGGTACATAGATGGTCTTGTTATAGATAAATCTCAAAAAGATATAGCTTTAAATATTTTACAGGCATGTAACAAAAAAAATGTAAAAACAGAATTTATATCATGTCCGGGGTGCGGAAGAACTCTTTTTGACATTCAAAAAGCAGTAAGAATTTTAAAAGAAAAAGTACCTTCAATTCCAAACTTAAAAATAGCTATTATGGGATGTTTGGTAAATGGTCCCGGAGAAATGCAAGATGCTGATTTTGGATATGTAGGCAAAGGTACAAACAAAGTGGATTTGTATATAGGTAAACAAGTTTATGAAAAAGATATTAATTCTGAAGAAGCTGTTGAGAAACTTTTGAAATTAATAGAAGAAAGATTTAACTATCCTTATTTAAGCAATACCCGACACCTATAGTTGTTAAAGTAATGGTTGTTGAATCTAAAAACTTATAAAAGACTAAATTACCTTTAATACCTATAAAAGCACCAAAATAACTAAAAAATTCAGAAAAATTATTTACACTTTTTAATGCAGTTTTATTCAAAGCTTTTTTTGTTAATTTATCTGAGCTGTATGTTCCTATAAAAGAAGATAAAATCAATGCAGAAATGTTTCCCAAACCCTTTGAAAGACCATAATCATTATATAAAATTTGAGAAAATTTAAATAATGATAAAATTGTTGTAGCTTTTATAAGATCCTGTGATTTTTTCAGAGGCAAAAACAA
>MGLU01000052.1 GCA_001796155.1 Chlamydiae bacterium RIFCSPHIGHO2_12_FULL_27_8
TGATCTAAATAATTTAATGGATATTGTTTATCCTTCATATGGTTATGCTTTTGAATATAATGGTGTATTATCGCCATTTATAAAAACTAAAGCTAATTTTTCCCAAAAATTTTATTTAAAAAATTTTAGAAAAACAAATTTAGGTTTTGTTCATTTAATGTTTAACTTGAATGGATATCTTAACTTAGATGCCAGCTATGATGTAGAAAACCAACTTGATAATATTTTTTCACTAAGACAGAAAATTCAGACAAAAACTCCATCAATTTTAGCAACCGCTATCATAAAGAAAAGATTGGAGTTTGAAGGGTATTATAAACATTATAAATATTCAGATAATAACTATATTAATCACGCAAGAATTGATCTTATTTATAAAACAACATTTTTTCCTAAAATATTTAGGCTTGGAGTGTGGACAGAATATAGACAGAGTCAAAAATTAAGTGAATATATTTATAGTGGAAATGATTTAATAAATATTATTAATCCATATTGGACTCCAAATAAATATTATGCTTTTAGATTTTTTGCTTGGTGGTACCATAATTTCTCAAATCCTTTGATTAATTCAAATCAAATTCACTATTATGAGCTAAAACTTTTTTCAGGGACTGATACAGAAAAAAACCCTACAATCACTTTTGAAGGATCATGGTACTATGGAATCGGAAATCATTTTACATTTAACATTAAAGGACTTTTACATCGGTCAATACTTTGGAATTCACAAAGTATTTGGGCAGAAATAAAATATCAATTTTAAAAGGTAGTATGGAAAAAAAATCATTTAAATCGAAATTAATTTTGTCAGGATTGTTTTTGACTATTTTACTTACTTTTATTTATTTTGGAATGAGAGTTTACCTTGCAGCCGCAGCTGAACATAGATGGTATGAAGATGTTTTAGCGACTATTTTACTTTTAGCTGAAGCTTTTATTTTAATTCATGCTATAGGCTACGTGATGGAAATTATTCAGGTTATATTTTCTAATAAAAGTTTAACTGAAGAAGAATCTTATCTAAATGCTAAATTAGAAACTTTTCCTTCTGTTGCCGTGTTAATTCCTTCATATCATGAACCAATAAAAATGTTAGAAGACACATTGATTTGTACATATAATTTAACTTATCAAAATAGATCAATCTTTCTTTTGGATGATACAAGATATGACAAATATGATTCAGAAGAAGAAAAACAAAAACTCTTAAAATATAGAGAAGAGATAGATAACCTTTGTAAAACTGTTAAAGTAGATATTTTTAGAAGGAAATGGAGGGGAGCTAAAGCCGGTATTATTAATGACTTTTTAGACTTTTGTCAAAATAAGCCTAAAGAAGGTTTTGAGTTTTTCAATTTTTCTGAAAAAAAATTTGAAAAACCAAAGTATTTGGCAGTTTTTGATGCCGATCAGAATCCGTATTATGATTTTATTGAACCATTAATTTATCAGCTTGAAAAAAATCAAAAACTGGCTTTTATACAAACGCCTCAATACTACACAAATTTTATGGATAATAAAGTAGCCAATGCCGCTTCATTGCAGCAGAGTGTATTTTATGAATATATTTGCGTTGGAAAAAGTGAAAAAAACGCTATGTTCTGTTGCGGGACTAATGTAATTTTTAGAATAGATGCTTTAATTGATGTAGGAGGTTTTGATGAAAAATCTGTTACTGAAGATTTTGCTACATCTTTTAAATTTCTTTTAAGAGGATGGCAAACTAAATATTATGGAAAAGTTGCTGCATTTGGGCTGGGTCCTGAAGATTTAGGCGAATATTTTAAACAGCAGTATAGATGGTCTTTGGGTACTTTAGGGCTTTTTAAAGCAGTATTTTTGGAATTTATAAAAAGTCCAAGACAGATAAAATTTATGATCTGGTGGGAATATTTTCTATCCGGAACACATTATTTTATTGGTTTGGTATATTTAATTATCATTACTATGCCTATCATTTTTTTACTAACAGGTACTTCTTCATATTTTGCTTCTCCATTAATATATGTATTGATTTTTGTCCCATATATTTTTTTAACACTTTTTTCCTTTCTCTGGACTCTTAGAAAAAGAAATTATAAAGCTAAAGAGTTGTTTCTGGGACAATTTTTAATGATTATTTGTTTCCCAATTTATGTAAAGGCAGCAATTGATATGATAATAGGTAAAAAATCATCTTTTCAAGTGACTGAAAAAGGAGAGAGTAAATCACTTTCCTTAATTAGTCTTCTCCCTCAGCTTTCATTAATTTCTTTATTAATTATTGCATCAACTTGGGGTTTCAATAGACTCTATTTTGAAAGAGATCTTTTGTATGCTGTTTCTATAAATATTGTTTGGTGTATTTATAATATTATAGTTTTAAGTTTTATTTTCTATTTTAATAATCCTATAATCAAAAAGAAAGAAGAGTTAACAAAAGAAAAAGAATGAAAAAATTATTTATTTTGATTTTTTTTATTAATAATATTTTTGCATCAATCTTTTGGGGAGCAGCTTTAGAAAAAATTCCAAAGCTTGAAAATATTTATAAAGCAGAATATGAAACAGGTTTTTTACCGCAGTTTTTAGAGTTTTATTTAGCATTTTATAAAACTGATTTTTTATCTTCATTGGAAGATATTTGGACCCTTGGGGCAGTCCCGTGCATTACAATAGAGCCTGCCTTATTTGAAAATAATACAATGCAAGCAGTTTTTTTTGAAGATATCTTAAATGGTAAGTTTGATGAAGTTTTAAGAAATTTTACAGATCAGATTAAAAGTTTCAATAACCCATTAATTATTAGATTTGCACATGAAATGAATTTAAATGTATACCATTGGGGGCAAGATATTTTGAATGAAAAAAGTGCTGAAATATATATCAAAATGTACAGATATGTATATGAATTTTTTAAAAAACAGAATGTTAAAAATACAATTTTTGCTTTTTGTCCAAATAATGAATCTGTTCCAAATGTCTCTTATAATCAAATAAAAAATTATTTTCCCGGTAGTGATTATGTAGATATTTTGGGAGTAGATGGGTATAACTTTGGCACTTGTCCTACAGATCGGCAATCAAAATGGAAAAATTTTGATGAGATATTCTCAAATGCTTTAACAGAACTTAGAAGTTTATCTCAAAACCCTTTAATTATTTTTGAGACAGCTTCAACTACTAAAGGCGGAGACAAAAATATTTGGATAGAAAATTCTTTAGATATGGCTCTAAAACATAATATTCAGGGAATTATTTGGTTTCAGGTAGATAAGGAGTGTGACTGGAAGATATCTTCCGAGCTAGATAAAAAAAATGTAAATAAATTTTTTGAAAAAAATTATTCAAATGTTCAATATTGGGCAAAGGAATTTTTAAATGAAAAAAGAAGAGCTAATTAAACATATTGAAAATGATAGACTTACAGAAGAATCTGCAACAACTATTTATCTTCTTCATCTGGATGCTTTTACACACAGGCTAAATGCAAGTGAAAATTTTAAAAAAGAATCGGCAAAAATAATAAATCACTTAATTCTAGGTAATAAAACTCATAAAAAAGTTTGCGAAGATATGCTTGCAAAGCTAAAAAACGATCCAAGAAAAGAAATTTAAAAGGAGAAATATGCAAAGATTAGAACTTTTAAATCGGCTTTCGAAGGCCTTTCTATTAGATAGAAAAGAGCACTTTTGTTTTATTGATTGAAAAATTAAAAAAGGATACAAAAGATGATATCTAAAGAAGATGCAAAAAATTATTTAAAAAAAATGCTTCAAATAGAAATTGGTATGTATAATGGATATAAAGATCTGGATTTAAAAGTTAAAGATCCGGAATTTAAAACAATATTTCAAAAACTTATGAAGGACGAAACTGAGCATGCTGAACTTGTAAGAAAATTAATGGATCTTTTAGATAAAAGTGTAAAATAATTGCTTAAATTGACTTTTGAAAAAAAAACAGGCAAAATTTTTTCAAAAAATATTTAAAAGCAGTTATGAAAAATATAGCTATATTAGGCTCTACCGGTTCTATAGGAAAAACTACCCTTGATATAATATCTCAAAATAGGGGAGTTTTTAATTTATATGCTATATCATGTAATAAAAATATTTTTGAAATATCTCAGCAAATAGTTCAGTTTTGTCCTAAAATTGTAGTTGTTTTTGATGAAAAAAAAGCAAAAGAGCTCAAAAAAAATTTTCCTAATCAAAAAATACTCTCAGGTCTTAAAGGTTTGATAGAAATCGCAACAGATCCAAATGTAGATTTTGTTCTATCTTCTATAATGGGATCTATTGGACTTGTGCCAACAATAGAAGCTATCAAAGCTAATAAGGTGATAGGCTTGGCCAATAAAGAAGTTTTAGTAGCAGCAGGGGAACTTGTTAACAAACTTTTAAAAGAACATAAATCAATAATAATACCTGTAGATTCAGAGCATAGTGCTATTTTTC
The DNA here is from genome assembly GCA_001796155.1 of Chlamydiae bacterium RIFCSPHIGHO2_12_FULL_27_8. Classification (GTDB taxonomy): domain Bacteria; phylum Chlamydiota; class Chlamydiia; order Chlamydiales; family SM23-39; genus O2-12-FULL-27-8. The sequence continues at coordinate 4,444 of MGLU01000052.1, forward strand.
AAGCTTTAAAAGGTGAAAAAAAAGAAAATGTTAAAAGAATTATTTTAACTGCTTCAGGAGGACCTTTTTTAAATTTTTCTACTGAAATGTTTAAAAATATAACCATTGAAAAAGCATTAAAACATCCAAATTTTTCTATGGGCAGAAAAATTACTATTGATTCATCAACTCTTATGAACAAAGGTTTTGAAGTTATCGAAGCTTTTTATCTTTTTAATGTAGATATAGAAAAAATAGATGTAATCATTCATAAAGAGCAGATTATTCATAGCATGGTGGAATTCATTGATGGTTCTATTTTAGCCCAAATGTCTACACCTACCATGAAAATTCCAATACAATACGCTCTTTCATATCCTGATAGGATTTTGACAGATATCGATGATTTTGATTTTCTAAAAAATAATAATTTGACTTTTGTTAAACCTGATATGGAAAAATTTAGATGTTTAAAACTTGCTTTTGAAGCTTTAAAAATAGGAAAAAGCATGCCATGTTTCTTAAATGCTTCAAATGAAATTTTAGTAGAAAAATTTTTAAATAATAAAATTTCCTGGCTTGAAATATCAAAAAAGCTTGAAAAACTTATGTCTTTGCATGAGCCTAAAAATATGTTATGCTTAGAAGATGTTTTAGAAGTTGATAAATTATCAAGGGTGTTAGCAGGCGAAGTATGATTATTAATTTTTTTTATTTGATTCTTGGGATTCTAAGTTTAGGATTTTTAGTTTTTATACATGAAATGGGCCATTATGTAATGGCAAAAAGAACTAAAATGAAAATTGAAATTTTTTCAATAGGATTTGGAAAACCAATTTTTTCATGGATGGTTGGGGATGTAAAATGGCAGATTGCAATTATTCCTTTTGGGGGATTTGTGAAAATTGCTGGTATGCAGAAAGAAAATGGAGTTGAGCCGGAGAAAATTGAGGATGGATATTATTCAAAAAAACCTTTCGATAGAATAAAAGTTGCCTTTATGGGCCCTTTTGTTAACTTGGTTTTTGCTTTCATTGCATTTTCAGCTATTTTTTTTCTAGGAGGCAGATCAAAATCTTTTAGTGAATTCACTAAAAAAATTGGTTATGTAGACAAAAATTCAGAACTGTATACATTAAATGTTAAAGAAGGAGATGAAATAACTTTTCTTGATAATAAACCTTATAACAATTTTCAAAATGTACTATTTGCAAATGCTTCAAATCTTAAAACTATAAATATACAGGGAAATAAATATAACTATTCTAAAAATTTAAAAACTTTTTTCAACTATGATTTAAA
>MGLU01000053.1:0-412 GCA_001796155.1 Chlamydiae bacterium RIFCSPHIGHO2_12_FULL_27_8
TTCATCTCCAACTGAAGTTGAATATTTTTTTTCTTTTAAAAGTTTTTTCAATGTTTGAAATGTTTCGACTCCCATCCTAATAGCTTCACTGAATGTAACTGCTCCTTTAGGTCTAATCATAAATTCTTGGATATCTAAAGAACTGTCGGAATGAGCTCCTCCGTTTAAAATATTCATCATTGGGCAGGGCAGTAAATATTTAAAATCTTCTTTAAATATTGAATTTATATATAAATATAAAGGCATCTTTTTTTCTTTTGCAGCAGCTATAGAAATAGCCATTGAAACTCCTAAAATTGCATTGGCACCAAATCTAGATTTATTTTCAGTTCCATCTTCTAAAATCATCAAATTATCGATTTCTTCCTGTTCAAAAACACTTTTGTTTAAAAGAAGATCTTTTAGACAAAAG
>MGLU01000053.1:436-2333 GCA_001796155.1 Chlamydiae bacterium RIFCSPHIGHO2_12_FULL_27_8
TTCTCTGTCTTTACTTCTACTGCAAGTGTTGGAGTTCCTCTTGAATCTAATATTTCTATTGCATGAAGATTTAATATTTTACTCATTTTTTTCCTTAATTTCGTTTACTAAATTTATATAAGATTCATATCTTATACATGAAATTTTATTGTTTTTTACGGCTTTCTTAACATTACACTCCGGCTCATCTATATGATTGCAGTTAAAAAATTTGCACTTTTTTGCATATAATTCAATGTCAAAAAAATATTCTTTTATATCATTTATTGTAAGATCGAAAATACTAAAACTCTTAATTCCGGGTGTATCTATACAATAAGAATTTTCATTTAATTCAATAAGAGTAGATCTTGTTGTAACATGGGTTCCTTTCATCAATTTTGAAGTTTTACCTGTTTTTAATTTAAGATTAAAAAGTTTATTTAAAATTGAAGATTTACCTGTTCCTGATTGACCGGAAAAAACTGAAACTTTATTTTGCATTACTTCTATAATTTTTGAGAGATTATTTTTTCTTTTGCTGCTCACCGGTATAATTTTATATCCCAAATCAGTATATATATTTAAAAAATCAAGATATTTTTCTTTTTCCTTTAAATCTTTTTCCAAAAGATCAATCTTATTTATTATAATTATAGCGTCCATATTTCCTTTTATGGCGGCAATTATATATCTATCTATTAAATGTGGTTTAAATTGAGGGTTATATAAAGAACCTATTATTAGTACTTGATCAATATTGGCTGCTATAATCTTTTGTTTTTTTGTTTTAGTATCTTCTCTTGAAAGTATAGACTTTCTTGGCAAAACTTCTTCAATTGATGCTTTATTATTTTCAATTGAAATTAATACATTGTCGCCTACGGCAAGTATATTAGAGTTTTTAGAAATATCTTTCTTTAAATTACCTCTTAAAAGAGCTTCAAATTTAATATTGTTAGATTTAACTAAAATGTTTTCTCCAAAAATTGAAAATATTTTAGCTTTTTCTAAATTGTTTTTTAAAATTTTTGTCTTTTTTTTATCTAAATCAGTTTTTTTAAATTTTGATCTGTCATTTTTTTGAAGCAACTTTTTTGTGTGTTTAATTTCTTTAGTCTTTTTAAAAAAATTTTCTTCATCATCAAGATATTTATCAAAATTACTCATAAATCTTTAATCCTATGCATAATAATGCTTCCGGCTACTGCTACATTTAATGAATCAACATCCTTTTTCATCAGAATTGTTACTTTTTTTGAAATCTTTTTTAAACTATTTGAAGGACCTTTGGATTCATTAGATAAAATTATACAAAGAGGCTTTTTAAATTCCTCATTTTTAATATTTTTTCCTTCAATATCGGCTATGTAACTGTGAAGATTGTTTTTAGCTATAAAATTTAATATTTCTTCTTCAGTCATTATTTTAATAGGAATAAAAAATGTTGCTGTTTTAGCTGCTCTTAGAGCTTTTTCGTTATAAGGATCACAGGAACTTTTTGAAATAATCACTAAATCAAATCCAAAAGCATTAGCACTTCTTAGAAGAGTTCCTAAATTTCCGGGATCAGAAATATTGTCTAAAATCAAAACAAATTCTTTTTTTACAATTTTTTTTGAATTATCCATATCTATAACAGCCGCAATATCTTCAGGGTTTTCAACGTTTGTTATTTTTTTCATGATTTTATTAGATACTAATAATACTTTATTAGATTTTATGGAGTTTATTTTATGTTTATTTGTTGTGATTAATATTGCAACATGATTTTTATTTAAGTCTTTAATTGCCTTTTTCCCAACAACTAAAACTTTTTTTTCGTCTTCTCTAAATTTTTTATCTTTTCTAATTTTAACAATTTGTTTTATTGTTGGATTAGAAAGGCTTGTAATAACTTGTGTCATAAAAACTCATT
>MGLU01000053.1:2384-5971 GCA_001796155.1 Chlamydiae bacterium RIFCSPHIGHO2_12_FULL_27_8
CAAGAATATTTTTTATATGTTTCTTTTTATTAATATTACCGCTTTTTATATATAATATTGTACTTTATCAATTTGAATATAACCAAAAAATAGATGATATAACCAATACACTTAATCTGCTTGCCAATGAAAAAGTAATAATAATTGATACAATTTTAGAAAGTAAAAAAAATATTTTAAATGACACTTTGGAAGAGTTAAATAATTTACCTTTAAATAAAATTAATGATTTTTTAAATATTACAAAAGAGTCATTTGGTCTTTCAGATATATATTTTCTTAAAATTGAAAATAAAAACATTTTTAATGCAGATCCTTCGAATAAAGAAATTAAAAACTATTCCTTTTTGAAAGATTTAATAAATAAAGAATATGATATTTTTCAATGCGGCAATCTTTTGTGCAAAGATTGTATATATCTATCTAAAGTAGCTAATAATAAGATATTAATTATTGGTGTTTCTCCGGAAAATATTTTATTTAAGATCCCCAAAAATGAATTTTTTTTTGATATATTAATAAATATTTATAACACAGATAAAAGTTTTTATATTGGGCAAAAAGATCAAGATTTAGATTTTTTTAAAATAGAAAAAAATTTAAATAATTTTGATTTGCAACTGTTGTTGAAAATTGATTTAAATGAGATAAAAAAAACTTATAAAAACCAGTTCTTTTTTAAAAACACTTTTAAATTAATTATTTTATTTGCACTTGTTCTATTCTTTTTGATTTTTTTAATTAAACTTTTTTCAAAACCTTTGAATTACCTTTTAAATTTATTATTCAAAATAAAAAAAGGTGATCGAACTTTAAGATACCAAAATAAAAAATTTGGTTTTGAAATTAATACAATAGGAAATGTTTTAAATGAAACCTTGGATTCTCTGATCTCTCATCAAAATCAGTTAATCAAAGAGAAAATAGACAAACAAAAATATATTGATGAAATGGAAATAGCTAGAGATATTCAACTTAGCATGCTTCCGGATAAAATATTAAATAATAAAGATTTAGATCTATCTTTTGGTTATTTGCCCGCTAAAGAAGTAGGTGGGGATTTTTTCGACTTTATAGAAAAAAAAGATAAAACTTTTTTTATTATAGCAGATATCTGCGGGAAAGGAATTCCTGCATGTTTATATGCTTTAAATCTAAGAAGTATCTTAAGAGCATATATCTCAGTAACTGATAGTTTAAATGAAATTTTAGTTAAAACCAATGATTTATTTATAAAAGATACTGAAAAAAAATATATATTTGCGACCTTATTTATTGCTGAATATGATAATAAAACAGCAAATTTAAAATATGCTTCTATGGGTCATGGCGAATCTATTCTAAAAAGAAATAATGAAATTATTTCTCTAAAAACTCAAAATAAAGCCTTAGGTATCGAAAAAATAGAAAAAACAGAAATAAAAGATATTAAAATTTTGAAAAATGATCTTTTATTTGTTTATAGCGATGGAGTTACTGATCTTTTAGATATTAAACATCAAGCATTTGGTATTAAAAATTTAGAAAGATTTTTACAAAGTTTTGATGATAAAGATTCAAAAAAATTAATAGAAGATCTTTTGAAAAAACTTAAAGAGTTTTCTAAAGATATTTTTCAGTATGATGATATATCTTTATTCTCTATTTTTTTTAAATAGTAAATATTTTTTTGATAAAAAATAAAAATATATTTTTTTGATTTTAAACTCCTTTTTTAAGAGAATTTAAAAGATGAATAATTTTATTGTAAGAATGCCGAACTGGATTGGAGACATAATAATGGCTCTTCCGGTTTTAGAAGATATAAAAACAAATTTTCCAAATTCTCATTTAGCTGTATTAATAAAGCAAAAACACCTTTCTCTTTTAAAAAACAATAGCTTTATTGATGAGTATTTATTTTTAGAAGATAAAAAAAAATTAATTAAAAATTTAAAAAAATTTGAAACAGGTGTTTTACTTACAAATTCTTTTTCTTCCGCGTTATTGTTTTATAGAGCAAGAATAAAAAAGATTATCGGTTATTCAAAAGATTTAAGAAATTTTTTTTTAACTGAAAGTATAAAATATAAAAATGAAAAAATTCATCAGATAGATAAATATAAAAAATTACTGAATTTTTTGAACATTTCAAACTCTCAGTCATTGCCCATTTTAAAGTTAAAAAATGAAGATATAAATGAGGCTAAAAATCTACTTTTGAATAGTGGGTATGATTATAAAAATAAATTAATAGGTATAAATTGTACTGCAGCATTTGGTGATGCAAAATGCTGGCCCAAAGAAAGATATAAGGAATTAATAACTAAATTTTTAGAACAAAATTATAAAGTAATATTTTTCTCTGAAAAAAAAGATGATTTTTTTTCAGATTTGAGTATTTTGAATTTTCAAGGTAATACAAATCTTTCTCAATTAATACATCTGATAAATGAATGCAGTCTATTTATTTCAAATGATAGCGGCCCTATGCATATAGCATCTAGCTTAAAGAGACCTTTAATTGCAATTTTTGGCTCAACATGCGATATTAGAACAGGACCATATAATGGTTATGTAATTAAAAAAAATGTAAGCTGTTCTCCATGTTTTAAAAGAAAATGTCCTATAGATTTTAGATGTATGAAAAATATTTCAGTAAAAGAAGTTTTTGAAAAATCAGTTGAGATCTTAAATGTTTAAAAAAATTTTCAAAATTTTTAAAAAAAATCCTCTTGATAAAATTATAAAAGATGCAAAAAAAAATAATAAAAAAAGATTTTTACTAGCTTGGAATAGAGCGTTGGGAGATATACCTCTTGGTTTATATTCTGTAGTTTTAAAAATTAAGGAAAATATAACAGATGCTGAAATTACTTTTTTAATAAGAGAAGATTTAAAAGATGGTTTTAAATTATTAGAGGGAATTAATTTTATTACAGTGAATTTTTGGAAAAGATATGTACCTATAGATCTTTATCATACATTAGATCTTTTGAAAATTGATAAAAATAAATTTGATATTTTTATTGAAAATGTAGATCCAACTTTTTGTGTAAAATGGCAATATGGAAAAATTTTACCAAAACTTAAATGGAATGATAGTTTTGATCTTTTATCTGAAAAATTTTCTTTGCCGCAAGATAAAATTTTAATTGCAGTAACTCCATTTGTTGAGACAAAACACAGCTTTTGGAGAAATTTTACAGAAGAAAATTTTGAAAAACTTTTTTTAGAAAGTGAGAAAAATATTGTATTTGTTTTACTTGGAAGTAAAACAGATTTCAAATTCAATTCTAAAAATATTTTAGATCTTAGAGGTAAAACTTCAATATTGGAAGCTCTTTCAATTATTAAAAAATGCCTATATGGCATTTTTTTGGATTCAGGATTGCTTTCTCTTTTTTATTATTTGGATATTTTTGAACCATTTAGCTTAATAAGTTTATGGGGGGATGATAAAGTAGGGATATTAAGACAAAAGGTAAATTCTGCAAATTTTTTATTGAAAGATATAAAAATTGTTAAATTTCATGATCTGAAAAATTTAGATAAAAATATAATTTTAAAAGAAATTTTCCCAAATGATATTTCAGATATTTTATTAA
>MGLU01000054.1:0-2344 GCA_001796155.1 Chlamydiae bacterium RIFCSPHIGHO2_12_FULL_27_8
CGAATGGAGAAGGCTTAAATAAAATAAAAAAATATAAGGTATTTAATCAATTTACCCAGGTGAATAATGGAAATTTTTCCCTTTATTCTTTAGGAGTTGAAGATGATAAAAATCTTCAAATACTAAATCTTTTTGCAAAGCTTAACAAAGGAGAATCCTTTGTTGCTTCAAATTATAAAAATATTAAAAGAAAATTATTTAAAGTTATCAAAACTTTAAATGAACCTATAGCAAAAGATCTAGTAGCTACTACAATCACAAATAATCCGGAAAACAATTTATTTTTATATCCAAATAATGACAAAGTTCCAAACCTATTCTTAAATCAGCCATACGTTATATTTGGAACTACTCAAACTTTAGATGATTTTACTATCTTTTTACAGGGTAAATCTTCAGATAAATTTTTGAATCTAAAAAAAGTTATCTCTTTTCAAAATGCAAAAGTAAATAATCCTTCTCTAAAAAAAGAGTTAGCAATGAAAAAAGCTTCTTTTTATTATTCTAAATATCTTGCAGATAATAACCCTTTACATTTAGAAAACGCTAAACATTTACTGGAACCATTTAATCTAGAGCCTACTTTTAAATGAGTTTAAGGATTGTATCAGGTATTTTTAAAAACAGACCTGTAAAAGCTCCAAAAAATATTAGACCTGCTACTTCAAATTTAAGAGATGCCTTATTTAATATTTCTTACAATATCATTCAAGATGCTAATGTTTTAGACATTTTTGCAGGATCCGGTGCGAATGGAATTGAAGCTATAAGCAGAGGAGCAAAATTTGCAACTTTTATAGATGCATCTAAAGAATCCATTAAATTTATATACCAAAATATTTCAGATTTTAACATTCAAGATCAAACTAGGGTTATATTAAAGGATGCTTTTTCAGCAGTTTCAAAACTTTTTGATACTTATGACATTATAATTATTGATCCTCCTTTTATACTGTTTAAAAATGATCCTGAATATGTTAATAAGTTAATAGAAAAAATATTTAAAAATAATCTTCTTTCAAAAGATGGCATTCTTTTTATTGAAGAGCCTACCTATTCCAAAAGAGAAAAAAATTTAGAGTTTTGCATTATAAAAGATGATAGAAAATATGGCTCTGCAATCCTCACCCAATATATCGTCAAATAAGATTTTATTAAAAAGTAATTATTTAAATATTATATTCTAATATTGAATGAAAAAGTTAATAATTTTTACTTTAATTGGTTTTTTTTTAATAAGTTCATTTTTATTTTTGTTTCAAAATAAAAATATAAATAAAAATAAAAATGAAGATTTTGAAAAAAATAAAATTAAGAAAATTATTCTAATATCTCAACAAAATGTATTGTATAAAGATCTAAATATAAAACTTGAAATGTTTATAAATGAAGATTTTGATGAATCTAATATTCTTCTTATAAAAACAAAAATTATTGATTATTTTGCACAAAATAATATTTCGCTTGAATCTTTTGACCTAGTAAATGCTTCTCCTAATGACGGTATATTAATTTTTTATATCGAAGAAAATAAAAAATTTAAGATTAATATTTATAATAACAAATACACAAGTAGCGAAAAATTAAAACAAACTTTTGAAAACTTAAACAATAAACAGGTTTTGAAAAAAATTAATTTTTTAAATAAAAATCCCTTCAGAAATTTAAACTCAGTTTATTCAAAAGATTCTTTAGATCTTTATGTAAATGACCTTTTTCCTTTTAAATTTTTTATAGGCTCAGATAATACCGGAATATACAATCTAGATCAAACACAGTTTTACTTGGGCTTTAACTTAAATAATGCATTTGGATTAGATTCAAATTTTTCTTATCAACTATTAACTGATTATAATCTTAATAATTTTATCGCTAATACTTGCGAATGGAAAATTTTTCTCCCCTGGAATAATATTTTAACTTTTTTTGTAAATTACACTTCTTTAAAATCAAATTCAAATCTACCAACTCTTTTGAATAAAAGGGGCTTCTTTGCTCAAGGAACAATACAATACGACATTATTCTTCCAAATTTTCTAAATATACAACATGATCTAATATTTGGTTTTGATTTCAAAAGAACCGATACTACTTTAAATTTTTCTGAAGTAGAAATAATTGATGACGATCCCGCAAATTTAACTCAATTTTTACTCTCATATGATCTAAATTATATTAATAAAATTTATAATGCAGAATTAAAAATTTCTAATTATTTTTCTCCATTAGAATTTTTTAAAAATCAGGAAAATATTAACTTTCAAAGATTAAGACCTTTTGCTGAAAGTATTTATTTTTATTCAAAAATACAATTTTTAAATTCCTTTAAATTTTATAAAAATTA
>MGLU01000054.1:2444-7833 GCA_001796155.1 Chlamydiae bacterium RIFCSPHIGHO2_12_FULL_27_8
TCTTAAAATTAAAAAAGAAAATGGCATTCAATTAATATTATTTTATGACTTAGGAATCGCAACTAAATATAAAATCACCCCCCTTGAAGACAAATCCAAACTAATCTATGGATATGGACCGGGTTTGCGTTTAAAAGTAAATCCATATTTTGATGCTCATGTAGACTTAGGATTCAAAGGAGTAAAAAAAATGGATTTGGATAATAAAAATTATTTAATCCATTTTGAAATTAACTTCAGTTATTAATATCAATCTCAATATAGTCTTTCTCAGGAATTATCACCCATGCAATCAAATATGAAATCAACATTGGAAATACCGCTGTAATTAACATCAATATAATAAAAATAATTCTGATTAATGTTGGGTCCAACTTAAAATATCTTGCAATAGATGCCAATACCCCACCAAATTTTGCATCTTTTTTAACTCTATATAGCTTTTTATAATGAGACTCCTCATGCCCTTTCGGAGCTAAGGGAATAATTAACCCACCTATAAAATATCCTATCAATACAGGAACTATTCCGGTTAAAATCATTATAAAAATTAAAATCAGCCTCAATAGTGTCGGATCAATTTCAAAATACTCTCCAAGCCCACCACATATTCCAAGAATTTTATTGTTTTTTTTAGATCTATATAATTTTTTCAACTTGTACCCTTAATATTCAAATAAATTAGATAACGATTCAGAATTTTGAGATTTTCTAATTGCTTCAGCAATTAGCGGTGCAATAGAAATTTGTGTTATATTAGACGGTGCTTCTTTTGATAAAGGTATAGTATCTGTTACCATAAGCTCATGAATTTTTGAATTTTTTATTATCTGCATAGCATTTTTGGAAAATACAGGGTGTGTAATACATGCATATATTTTTTTTGCACCTAAATTTTTAATTTCATCCACAGCTTTTACTAATGTAGTTCCTGTATCACAGATATCATCTACAATTACAACATCACAATCTTTAACATTGCCAATAATTTGAATGGTATTAACCTCTCCGGATGCATGTCTTTCTTTAAAAACAATAGCTAAATCTGCTTCAATACCATACTTTTTTAAACCATTTTGAAATTTTTTTGCCCTTCCCAGAGCCCCTGCATCAGGTGCTACCACAACTAATTTTTCAGGATTTCTTCTAGCAATATATGGAACAAATATTACTGCAGAAGTTAAATTATCAACTGAAATATTATGGAAAAATCCCTGAATTTGAGAGGAATGAAGATCTACAGAAATAACATGATTAGCACCTGCCAGCTCTAATATCATTGCTATATCGGAAGCAGATATCGGAACTCTTGAAGACTCTTTTCTATCTTGACGTGCATAGCCAAAATATGGCAATACCGCAATTATAGATTTTGGAGAAGCCCTTTTACATGCTCTTATCATCAAATAAAGCTCCATTAAATTATCATTAACGCTTGACTCATTTGTCCTGCATGTCGATTGCAATATAAAAACATCTTTATTTCTTATTCTTTCAGATATTTTTATATTAATTTCTCCATCATTAAACTTTTGCACATTGTCTTTATTTATATTCACGCCCAAAAGATTTGAAACCTCTACTGCTAATGAAAAATTCGAATTTCCTGATAAAAGCATAAAATTATTATTATCAATTTTTTTATCGTCTGCATATATTGCCGAAACAGATATTATTAATGTAAACAAAACATATCTTAACATCCGGATCTCCTTTTAGTCGATGCAAGTTCCATTATCAAATGTTTGAATAATAACTTCACCATTTTCTAAATATTTCTTTTTTTCACCATGCAGCTTATCATTTAGAAAATTTTGCTCTAAGCAAATTGTGCCGTTATCATTATATTTGTTTACTTTCCCATGTTTCTTTCCTTCAACATAAAAACCTTCAAAAACAATATTTCCTTTTTCATTAAAATATATGCTTTTTCCATCAAGAAGATCATTTTTATAATTATTGACTCCTGCTGTTAAACCATTTTTATGAAAAAGCTTTTCAACCCCGTTTTTTTTTCCGTTTATAAATGTTAGAGTTTTATAAACTTCACCTGTCGGAAAATATTGTATAAAATTTCCATGCTGTTCAGAATTTACATAATCTACTTTTACGTAAACTTTTTCATTAGGTGTAAAATATGTAGCTGTACCATTTAATTTATCCTCTTTATAAAAAGATTCAGAAATTTTGTTCTTGTTTTCACCATATTCAATAAATAAACCATCCATAAAATTATTTTTAAAATTACCATCCAAAACTAATAATTTTTCATCTTTTTTTATAACAAAAATTTTATATGGCCCTTCTTTTATACTATTTTTATATGTAATTAATTTCTGAATATTATTTGGATATGTAACCAAATACTCTCCTTCAATTTTTCCATCTATAAAATTTCCTTCTTCAAGGACATTTTTGTTTTTATCATATAAAACCTTTTTCCCATCTAGCTTGCCATTTTTATAATTTAAAATAGCCTGAACCTCCCCATTATTATAATAAGTTATTTGTTGCCCATTAAAATTTCCTTCATCATCAAATTGGAATTGTTTAGCAATTTTAGATTTATAGTTTTCAGAATCTTTTTCTGAAAAATATTCTATATGCTCTTTTATAGGTTTACCTTCATTAAAAAACTGCTTGGCTTGAATTGATCCATCTTCAAAATATGCAATAACTTCTCCATCAAATTTATCATTTTTAAAAAAGGCTCTTTTCTGAAGCTTGTTATTTTCAAAATTCCAAATTGCTTCCCCTTCTTTTTTATTTTCATTAAAAAAAAGTTTCTCCTTTAAGCTGCCATCTTCATAATAAGTTACATAATTTCCATCTAGTTTATCATCTTTGTTTCTAGCTTCTAAAAATATTTTTCCATTAGGATAATATCTTTTTTCCAATCCATTTTTTTTGCCATTTTCAAATTCAATCAACTGAACCAAAATATTTTTGTCATTATAAAATCTATGCGTTTTATCAGGTTTATGATCAACATAACTACCCTCAAATTTAGGCGTTCCATTTTCATACCATTCTGTTATTGCACCATCGAGCTTTCCTTTTTTAAAGTTCAGCTTTTTAATAAGAATTCCACTTTCAGTCCATGCTTTATATTCACCTTCAAGCTCACCATTATCATAATTTGCTTCCATCATAATTTCTGAATTTGCATAAAATTCTCTTTGAGTTTTATGAAATTTACCATCTATATAATTAAAGTCTTTTTGAAGTTTACCGTTTGAAAAATACTCTTTATATTCTTTGTCCAATTTTTCATTTTTTAAAAAGTATTTTTTTATCAATACTCCTTCTTCATTGTATTCAGATATCGGACTTTTTAAGTTACCACTGTTATCAAAATCTCCTAAATAACATAATTTATTATTCGGAAAATATTTATAATGTTTACCTATTGGCTTTCCCTCTTTATATTCTCCCTGACCCAAAACTTTGCCTTCATCCGAATAAAAAATTTCTTTACCGGTTTTTTTGCCGTTTTTATACAATACCGTGTAACTTTCTTTTCCATTTTTATGATAAACAATATGTATCCCTACCGGGACATCATCTTTATAATCTATTGTCTCTTGAATCTGAGAGTTATCATAATATCCAATAACTGCAGGTGATCTGTTTGTTCCATTCAATTTTCCATTCACATAATTTTTTTTGATATTTAATTTTCCACTTTCAAAATAGTATTTGCATAATCCATTTAATTGATTGTTTTTATATTTCAAATGAACTTTTTTATTGCCATTTTCAAAATAAACAAAATAATCTCCTTCAAGCTCTCCATCTTGAAAAAATCCATCTTCCTGAATTTCTGAATTTTCAAAAAAAGTTTTAAAAGTTCCGTTTAAGACTCCATTCTTGTAATTTTGAAATGAAGCTAATTTATTTTTTGGATAAAAATTTTTAATCTCTCCCTCTAAAAATCCTTTTGCGAAAATTGAATACCTTTTAAGTTCTCCATTATCATAAAAATCAACACATACACCATCCGGAACTACAGAAGATTTCCAATTTTTATACCCGGGCATATCTTCAGTTACAACACATAAATCAGACTCCTGCTTAATAGCTCCGTTTTCATAATATATAACTTGTTTGACAGGCATTTCACCTTTTTGTGTGGGGGCATAGAATAAAGATACCTCAGGATTTCCATTTTGGTAAAATTTTACATTATCAACTCTCCATGCCGGTTCTTTTTCTTTTAATTGTACTGTATTCGCAAATGCAAAATTAAAAAAACATAATATAAAAAATATTTTTTTCATTAGAAAAACCCCTTTAAAATTCCACAATTTACATTTTAATTTATAAAAAGGTTTCAATCAAGATTTTAAGATAAGAATTTTTGTTTTATTCAATTTTAGATTATGAAATTTTAGTTCACCTTCCGGGTAAATTCTGTTCGTTGCAGAAAATATAATTTCTATCTCTTCCATATAATTTTCATTAAATTTAAATGATGCATTTTTGAAAATATGCTTCTCTTTAAATGCATTCTTGCTGTGTATTACCTTCAAATATGAATTTTTGGTGTCTTGATAAAAAATTAAAGTTATATCTTCCTGGTCTGTAAAAGCTTTTTTTTTAAATAATTCAATATGAGATGAGATGTTTTTAAATGTATATTCAAAATTATATTTATCTATAGCCTTTTTAATATTTATTGTAAGAAATGATGAAATCAAAACTATCAATGAGAGAGAAACTATCAGTTCAATTAAAGTGAAACTTCTAATATTCTTCATCCTCTTCTTCTATTTCATTAGTTTTGTTGTGTTTAGCTAAATATTCATCTAGCTTTTTAGATTTAATTAATATTTTATTCTTATCGCTTTTAATAATAAAAAATTCCCCCCAGCCATCTTTTATAATCGATTCTACTGATTTGACAAGACCGGAATCTATTAAATATTTTTTGTGATTTTTAACAACTTCTTCAATCTTATGTCCCTCTGACACCGCAATATAGAGAATATCTCTCATCTGTTTTTGTGCCATTTGAGTCTTAAATGCTTTGCCTTTATTTAAACTGCCTTTAACATTATACCCAATTACTGAAGATATTATTCCAATCAGCAATACCACTATCATAATCTCAATTAAAGTAATGTACCTTTTCGTTACCTTCATTTTAGTCTCCTACAAAAGAACTTACATCTGTTAATGGAAGCAGCACAGATAATATAACAAATCCAATTATTATTCCCAATATTATCAAAATTATCGGTTGAAAGTATGTTGTGAATTTTTTTAATGATTTTTCTACTTCCTGTTCGTAAATATTTGCAATATTTAAAAAAATATTTTCAATGTTAAAACTTTTTTCAGCTATGTATATCATTTCCTTGCACATCGTTGGAAGATATTTACTTTT
>MGLU01000055.1 GCA_001796155.1 Chlamydiae bacterium RIFCSPHIGHO2_12_FULL_27_8
GAAATTATACAATAAAGAAAAAATTTTATTCAAAATAATTTTTATGAATTTTTAAAAAAATAATTTACACGATTACCAGATGTTTTTGAGAAGTTACGATTTTTTTATTTAATAGAGTCTAAAATTATATTTTAAACTCTTTTTGAAAAAAACTTTCAAGTTCATCTATTTTAATTCTTTTCTGCTGCATAGAATCTCTTTCTCTAATCGTTACGCTATTGTCATTCAAAGAATCAAAATCTACTGTAATACAATATGGAGTGCCAAGCTCATCCTGCCTTCTATATCTTCTCCCTATCGCTCCGGCTTCATCATATTCAACTTTATACAATTTTTTAAGTTGATCAAAAATGTCTAAAGACATTTTTTTTAAATCTTCTTTTTTCATTAAAGGAAATACCGCTATTTTTACAGGTGCTATATGTTTTGAAAATTTTAAAACAGTTCTAGTTTCATTATTTTCTAACAATTCTTCTGTATATGCATCACATAGAAGTGCTAAAATTGTTCTCTCCACACCAAAAGTTGGCTCGATAACATGAGGAATAAATCTTTTATTTAATACATTGTCAAAATATTCAAGATTTGTTTTTGAAAATTCCTGATGCTGCTTTAAATCAAAATCTGTTCTGTACGCTATGCCGTAAAGCTCATTTGTTCCAAATGGAAAATCATATGTTATATCTACAGTCCTTTTGGAATAATGAGAAAGTTTCTCTTTATCATGCTCTTTATCATGCAGCTTGTTTTTGTTTAATCCTATCAAGTCACACCATTTTTTCATCTCGTTAAGCCAAGATTCAAAAGAAGCTTTCCAGTCTTTTTCTTCAATAAAATATTCAATTTCCATTTGTTCAAATTCAATTACTCTAAATACAAAATTTCCGGGTGTTATTTCATTTCTGAAAGCTTTCCCTATTTGTGCTATCCCAAAAGGAATTTTAACTCTCATAGTATCTATAATATTTTTGTATTCTAAAAATATCGCTTGGGCTGTTTCAGGTCTTAAATATGCAATATTATGACCTTTATCAGTCTTGCTCATCTCTGTTTGAAACATTAAATTAAAATGTCTTGCTTCTGTAAAATCCTTTTGCCCGCATTTCGGACATTTTACTTTGTCATCTTTCAATATCTCAGTCATTTCAGAGAGGGATATTCCCTCAATATCTTTGTTAAGCTGAGCTTCTATAAGCTGATCTACCCTAAATCTTGATTTGCATTGTCTGCAGTCAGTGAGTGCATCATTAAAACTGTCAACATGACCGGAAGCTTTCCACGCAAGAGGATGAAGTAAAATAGGACCATCTATTCCTACAACATCATTTTTGAACTGAACAAAAAATTTCCACCAAAGATCTTTTATGTTTTTTTTAAGTTCAGCCCCATATGGACCATATGAATAAGTATTTGCAAATCCACCGTATATTTCAGATCCGGGATAGATAAAACCTCTTCTTTTACACAGTGACACAATATTTTTTAAAGGATCTTGCATATATCTCTCATTAATTAAAAATATATTATAGGCATTTTGTAAGTTTTTGCACAATTCTTGCTTTAATTTTTTAAAATGATTATTTTGAATCTATGAATAATTTAAATGAAAATAAACCCATTTTATCAATAGTTTTAATAATTAAAGATTTTTTTCATTTAGCAAGTCTGTCTTTAGAATCTGTTTTCAAACAGACTTTAGAAAATTATGAAGTCATTGTTGTAGAAGCTTCAAAAAATAAAAAAGAATTGATAATGATAAAACCTTACCTAAATAAAATTTCTAAAATTATTCATGCCGATACAAAAAATATAACTTCACTTTTAAATATGGGTTTTAAAAATTCCAATGGCCAATACATTCATTATCTATCAGCAGGGGACACTTATATTTCAAAATATGTCTTGTCATATTTAAGTTTTTTAATATCCAAAGAACATATTCCCGACTTGATCTGCTGTGCTTTTTTACAAAGAGATGAGATGGGACTCCCTCAAGCTGTAAATTTCTCTTTTGAATATTTTAAAAGAGGAAAAATTCCTATGCATATTCAGTCTCTTTGGTTTTCAAGAAATATTTTGAATAAATTAAAGGGTTTTGATTCCGGATATAAAGTGCAGGCCGGTTTTGATGCCATTTGTAAGATTTTTTTGAAAAAAGATAAAAGAGTTCTATTTTCTACAAGGGTTTTAACTGATTACCAGTTTAAAAAAAGAACTTCTCATTTTTACCTGTTAAAAGCTTATGAAAATTTAAAAATTATTTATAGAAATTTTGGTTTTTTTAAAACAATTTATTGGTGGATAGTTCATGACCATTTCAGAATGTTTAAACTCTTTTTACACTCTTTGAAAAAAGCTTTTTGGCAATCATAAGTTAGTTAAAATAAATATTTTATGTCTAAAAATTTATTATTTATATAGCAATCTAAAAGCTTTTTTTTTATAATTTTGCAAAAAAAAGAAATATGTCAATACTAAGCTTAAATCAAGAAAATTTAAAAGAGTTTTTGAAAATTAATAATTTGCCGTCTTTTCATCTGAAACAGATAAATGAATGGGTTTTTAAAAAAAATGTTTTAAATTTTGAGCAAATGTCAAATTTGAGCTTTTCTTTAAAAGAAAAACTTAATACCAATTTAAAAATTTCAACCTTAAAATTAGTAAAAGTTGAATGTGCAAAAAATAATGAAACAAAAAAATATCTTTTTGAATTGGAAGATAAAAAATTGATTGAAACTGTTTTAATTATTGCTCCAAATAGAACTACCATTTGCGTTTCATCTCAAGTAGGATGTACTGTAGGCTGCAAGTTTTGTGCCTCCGGAAAAAATGGTTTTTTTAGAAATTTAAAAACTTATGAAATAATCGAACAAATTTTATTTGTTGCAAATGATTTAAAAAAATATCCGTCTCATATTGTTTTTATGGGCATGGGAGAGCCTCTTTTAAATTATGATAATTTAATCGAATCCATAAAAATATTATCTAATGAAAATTTTTTAAATATTTCTCAAAGAAGAATTACAGTCTCAACTGTTGGTATCGTCCCTCAAATTAAAAAATTAAAAAATGAAAATCTTAAAATTAATTTGTGTTTATCCCTTCATGCTTCAAATGATGAAATTAGAAATAAAATTATTCCATTCTCCAAACATTTTCCATTAAATGACATTTTAAATGCTTTAAAAGACTATTTCGAAACTACAAAAAGAGATATCGCTTTTGAATATATCCTTTTAGAAAAAATTAACGATTCATTAATAGATGCTCAAAATTTATATAATTTAATTAAAAATTTTCAGTGTTCGTTAAATTTAATTCCTTATAACCCTATAGATGACGGCGATTTTATAAAACCTTCATCTAAAAGAGTCGAAATTTTTAAAAAATATTTAATAGATAAAAAATTAAATGTCACACAGAGATATACAAAAGGTGATGATATCTCTGCTGCATGTGGTCAGTTAGTTCTAAAATCCATATGAATAACTTAAAAATCCGGCTATAAAATTAGGCGTTCCGGATGTTCCATATACGGAAAACCACACACCTCCAACAACAACTGAAGATGGATTAAATACATATTCAAGTGCCGGGGCTAAACTTATTGTGCTTCTAGAGGAACTTCCAATCGGAGCCGGTACTCCCAGTGCTATTATTCCGGGATTTCCAATAAATGTTGTATCATCGTGATATTCATAGGCAACATCTAAAGCTAAAACAAATTTTTGTGTTACTGAAAACTCATAACCTAAACTTGTAGCAAATATAAAGCCGGGAGATACAGTTCCGTCTGTTCCAAGCCCCCCGCCATAAGAGTTTATTCCTTTAACATTTACGTCTGAAAAAAATTGAAAATTAAATGTATATCTAAATTGCATTGGATGTGTCAGCCACCACCATACAACTTTAGAAGTTGCCAGACCAAATTTTGTGGCATATGAACCGGAGCCCGTAGAAGAAACATATGCTTTATCAGTTTCAAAATTTTCATAGTTTCCGGTAGGGAAAGTTTCAGCTAAAATTAGTTTTAAAGCAGGCGTATAAACTTTTTCATAAAGCAGCCCTACATCAAAATTTAAAGTTGTATCTCCAATATTAAAATAATGCTGTCCTGACTGCTGTGTATAAAGACCTAAAAATGTAACATGTGTATCAAGTCTATTAACAATTCCTACTCCAATATCCAAAAGAGGGGAAACATTAATAACATTTGGAATAGATTCTCTCTTTCTTTGAGCCGTATTTACAGAATATGTGTCCGCAACAGTCAAAAGTGAGTAAATGTTCACATATTTTGGAGGCATAACGTTCCCGGAAGCTGTAATCAAAGGCCCGCCATACCAAGGGTTGAACATTTTTTTTGAAATATTATAGTCTTTCTCAGCCTGATCCAGATCAGTTTTGATTTGTTGTAGAGTTTCATCAGAAAATAAACTTAAACTTAAAATAATTGCCAAAATAATTTTTTTTATCATAAAAAGCTTCCTTTTACCCAAGTATAGATATTTTTTTAAATTTTGCATTATTTTTTTTGCTTTACTAATTATTCACTAAAAATATAATGAGCTTTTATATGAAGGAGAAAAAAAATGGGAAACATTTCACCATTATCAAACGAAGATAAAAAAGCTTATAAAGTTCAATTTGAAAGAGGGTCAGATCTTTTAAAGAAATCATCTGAAGATTATATCAACTGCATGGAACCTAATAAAAAAATGCAGTTAAAAAAAACTATGGATGAAACAATTTCTGCAATGAATTCAATTTTAAATAATGTTCTTAAAGAAGAAGGAAAAAAATATCAGACTAAATTACAGAGTGATTATAATAACTTAATTCAAAGTCCTGATGAGAAAAGTAGAAGTAAGTTAAATTCAGATGTAGATGATATTGAAAGACGAATTTAATATTTTTAATTTGTAACATTCTTGATTAATCAAAATAAATCTATAGTTGCTTTGTATTAAAATTTGTTTTAAATTCTTTAAAAAAAGGATTTTAAAAAATGAATATCCCCAATTTGATTACTCTATCAAGAATTTTGATCATTTCTCTCTTCCCATTGATCTATTTGAAAAATGAATTTTTTAAAATAAATAATTTTTATCTTCCTTTTGTTTTAGTCATTATTTTAATCGTCTGCTATTCAACTGATATTATCGATGGCATTATAGCAAGAAAAAAAAATTTAGTCACAGATCTCGGGAAAATAATGGACCCCATGGCCGACAGTATCACAAATATCACTGTCTTTTTTACTTTTACACAAGGTTTTATAGACTTGCCGATATTATTGGTATTCGTTTTTTTATATAGAGAATTTTTTATCAGCACTTTAAGAACAGTTTGTGCTTTAAAAGGCGTTGCTCTAGCAGCAAGAAAAAGCGGAAAAGTTAAAACTTTTCTGCAGGCAATAATAAGTATTTTAATAGTACTATTACTAGTTCCATATTTTCGAGGCTACATAACATTAAAGCAATTG
>MGLU01000056.1:0-1771 GCA_001796155.1 Chlamydiae bacterium RIFCSPHIGHO2_12_FULL_27_8
TCTTAAATCTTTAATTATTGAAATTCTCTCAAGAGTATCTATATCTGAATGTAAATATTTTGCTTTCACATCTATATCTGTTAAAAATTTTGAAAGATCTTCCGATAATCTTTTCGTTAGTGTTGTAACTAAAACTCTTCCGCCTTTTTCTGTTTCGATTCTTATTTCTTCTAAAATATCATCTACCTGAGAACTTGCTTCTCTTACTTCAATTTTTGGATCTAATAAACCTGTTGGTCTAATAATCTGCTCAATGAGCTCTCCTTGAGATTCATTAATTTCAAATTCAGCAGGAGTAGCTGAAACATAAACTATTTGATTTATTTTATCATAAAATTCATCAAATTTTAATGGTCTATTATCATATGCTGAAGGAAGTCTAAAACCAAATTCTATCAAAGCTTCTTTTCTAGATCTGTCTCCGTTATACATTGCTCTGATTTGTGGAATGCTTTGATGAGATTCATCTACAATCATTAAAAAATCTTTTGGAAAATAATCTATTAAGCAAGGGGAAGGATCACCAGGCTTTCTATTTCCAAAATGTCTAGAATAATTTTCTATTCCTTTGCAAAAACCAATTTCTTTAATCATTTCCAGATCATAAGTTGTTCTTTCTTTGATTCTTTGTTTTTCAATTAATTTATTTTCACTTTGAAAATGAAAAATTCTTTCTTGCAATTCTAATTTTATTTTATCCATAGCATCATATTTAATATCTTCCGGTGTAACAAAATGAGATCCGGGATAAATACTTACTTTATTTATTACTTCATAAATTTTAGATGTAAGGAGATTTATTACACTTATTTTTTCTATTTCATCTCCAAAAAATTCTATTCTATATGCAATAGAGTCTTCATATGCAGGAACAATTTCTAAAACATCTCCTCTAACTCTAAAATTACCTCTTGCTAAATCAAAATCATTTCTTTTGTAATGAAGTTCAATTAAATGAAGCAGCACATCATCTCTTCTTATTTCCTGATTAACATTTAATGTTAAAATCATTTTTGCATAATATTCAGGAATACCAAGTCCATATATACATGAAACAGAAGAAACAATAATTACATCATCTCTTTCAATTAAAGATCTTGTTGCAGAAAGTCTCATTTTATCTATTGTATCATTGATAGCTAAATCTTTCTCAATATAGGTATCTGTTCTTGCTATGTATGCTTCCGGCTGATAAAAATCATAATAAGAAACAAAATATTCAACAGCATTATCCGGAAAAAAAGATTTAAATTCCTGATAGAGCTGTGCTGCAAGTGTTTTATTATGAGCTAAAATCAGGGTAGGTTTTTTTACATTTTGAATAACATGTGCCATTGTAAAAGTTTTACCTGAACCTGTGATACCTAAAAGTACTTGAGATTTTTTTTTCTCAAGTATCCCATTAGTTATTTTTTCAATTGCTTTTGGCTGATCACCTTTAGGAATATAATCTGTTTTTAATTTGAACATATTATTTAATGTAATCTGATATCAATTTTTTCAAAAGACCGCTTTGCTCAGCAATATCCATAATAATAATTCCAAAAGAAATAATAATTACTGTTATCAGCAAAACTCTTCCCCAAAAACTTTTATAAATGGTTTTTTTTAATTTAAAAGTCATCAAGGCAGGAAATAGACATAAAATTATCACAACAAATATTGCTGCATATTGAAGAGCCAATATAAAGCCTCTTTGAAAGTAATATACAAAGAAAAGAGGAGGTAGAAAAGTTAAAATACATGCTAACAATCTTCCGCCGTGTGTTTT
>MGLU01000056.1:1785-2667 GCA_001796155.1 Chlamydiae bacterium RIFCSPHIGHO2_12_FULL_27_8
AACGATGTGATAATTGCACAAAATGAAAACATTGAAGCAACATTACTTATCCACGGTTTTTTTAAAATTTCTTTTAATATGTACATAAGCGGAGTTGCACCGGATTCTCCATTGATATATGCAGAAGTTATGCTATTATCGCCGGAAATTGGAACAACACCTAAAGCTAGAAATTCCCATAAAACATAAAAAAGAAAAGGAATGATGCTTCCAATAATAATTGCTAACACTAATTTTTTTTTGTCATGGTTCATGTAAGTTGTAAGAGTTGGAATAATAATATGATAACCGAATGAAGTAATGATAACGGGAATAGCTAAAAAGCTAGCTTTGAAATCAATATGAGATATCAAATTTAAATCTACATGAGAAGGCATAAAAAAAGCTAAAATAAAAAAAGCTGCAATAAGTCCAAACATCAAAACCCTATTAAGATAATCGGCGGCTCTTGAACCCAAATAAATAAATATTGCAAATAAGACTAATAAAGGAAGAGGTGCTATCCAATTAGAAACTATTTTACCGGTAATAAAAAAAATTGCTTTAGAAAAAAACATTGAACTTCCGGCTATATATGCTGCGGTAAGTGAATACATTAAAAATAAATAACAAACCCAAGAAACAACTTTTCCCCAAGTTCCCAAAGTTTTTTCTGCCATCGTAATAAAATTAGTTTCGCCAGGCATAGAAATATTAACTTCTAAAAAAAACAATGCGGTTGCAAGCATAAAAAGCCACATAAAAAAAAGAGTAAATAATGATGGAATAAATCCTCCAAAACCTGTCATCACCGGAAGAGCAAGCATTCCGGCTCCTATTGTCGTTCCGGATATTAATAAAACAGATCCTAAAAGTTTATTTGTATGTATCATTAAAAAAACA
>MGLU01000056.1:2757-2899 GCA_001796155.1 Chlamydiae bacterium RIFCSPHIGHO2_12_FULL_27_8
AAGCCATTAAAGCAGGGTAGATTCCAAATAATATCACTGCACAATAAGCTCCGGCAAAACCAAGAGCACTAAAAAAAATAGAAGGAAATAAAAAAGCAAAAATTGTTGGAGGCAAAATTGCGAGCAATACTAAATAAATATT
>MGLU01000056.1:2990-3482 GCA_001796155.1 Chlamydiae bacterium RIFCSPHIGHO2_12_FULL_27_8
AAAGCAAACCATGACGAAAATTTAATTACTAAAGAAGATTTTAAAATATTTTTTAATGGGAAGGTAGCTTCATTGCCTTCAATAAAGGCATTCATTAATCCATATTTGCCATCAACCGGGACAACGCCTATTACAAAAATAATCCAGAATAAATAAATTGCTAAAGCAATAAAACTTCCGATTAGTATTGAATATTTTGTTCTTTTCAAGTCTCCTTTCATATATGTAGTTAAAGAGGGAATCATATTATGGAAGCCAAAAGAAGTAATAAGAACAGGAATGGGCAATAAAAAATATTTAAAATTTACATGTAAAAGAAGAGAACTTTTAATTTTAGGAAGACCTAAAAAAATCATTCCTAAATAAGTTATAATTAGACCTATCATTAATAATCGATTAAGTAAATCAACAGGCTTTGTTCCAAAATAAATAATAATAGAAAAAAATATAACAAAAATAATCATCAATAAATTTTTTGAAATTTCAAATGGG
>MGLU01000056.1:3543-3870 GCA_001796155.1 Chlamydiae bacterium RIFCSPHIGHO2_12_FULL_27_8
AAAATAAATATAATATCCAGCTTGAAAACCTTCCAAAAGTTCCAAAAGATTTTTCGGTCATAGAAATAATATTTACTCTTTCATAAAACCACCCATTAATTTCAATAAGCAAAAGCCCTGTATAAGTCATGAATGTAAAAGCTATCAGAAGCAAAATAATTGAAGGCAAAAATCCGGATATGCCGAGTAAAACCGGCAAACCAAGCATACCTGCACCGATACAGCTGCCGGCTATCAATAATGCACCGCCTAAAACACTTCCCGGTAATAAATTTTTATCTTTCATTTAAAATTTCCTTTTCTATTCTCTTTACTTCTTGATTAATT
>MGLU01000056.1:3901-4052 GCA_001796155.1 Chlamydiae bacterium RIFCSPHIGHO2_12_FULL_27_8
ATTTAAAAAACGCTTCAAATTCAGGATAAATTTTTAAAATTTCCAAAACCATTTCTTGAGCGACTCTTCTATAATTTGAATGTCCGGCCGGAGAAGATCTAAGTTCAGTGAGCCACTGCAGTGCTCTTAAATTAATTTTAAAATACCATCT
>MGLU01000056.1:4060-7797 GCA_001796155.1 Chlamydiae bacterium RIFCSPHIGHO2_12_FULL_27_8
ATGCCATTGGAACAATGTATTGTGCTTCTTCAGGAAGTTCTTGTGCAATAATTTCATAAGTTTTTTTTGCTTTTTCCATTGCTGCTATATAATCTTTTGAAATATTTGTATTTTCAATTTCTTTTGGAATAAAATAACCTAAGTTACAAGTTAATAATTGTTTTTCTTGAGTTAGCATTCTATGACGCTGTAGATCTCTATAAATTCCAAAATCTTTAACTATTTCAAAAGTAAAAAATATATTTTCCAAAGCTCTAGAAGATTTATGTCTTCTATTTTCTCTTATTGAGCTTATTGATTCGAACACACTTATAATTTTTTCTTTTGGAAAATTTTTTGAAATATCCATTAATTCATTTATTGATAAATTTGAATTTTCAAAAAGTAAGCCGGCAAATAATTTATTAACGGCGTCTTTATCATAATCTACTAAAAAGACTCCTTCATCATTTTTACTTTTTGTATTTTTTGTACAATCTTCAGTTATTTTACTCAATGTGTTTTTTAATTTATCAGAATAAGTTATAAAAGCTTGTTGATATTTCGATGAACTTTCGGTTCTTCTTACAAAAGAAGGGATAATTTTAAATAATTCATTAAAAGTCTCCAAAGAAATTTTTTGAAGTTCCGAAAGATTATTTACAGATAATTTTTTTATTAAATTTTCAAAAAATCTTCCATTTCCAAAAACGCCCATATTAGTTAAAGAAGAAGCCGGTAAAAGTCCTCTCAGCAAATCCAAAACCTTTGCTCTAAGTGCTGCTTTATAAGCGACTGCAGAAATATTTTCATCATGTGGGAAATTTTTTTGAACTATTTCTATAGTAATAGGAATTAATTTTGAATATGTTTCGAAGAGGTGATTGCATGTTTCTAAATAAAGTTCTCTATATGCTGAAGCCATAATAACCGGCTCTTTATAAAACTGATATTCATCATTTATTTTCTGATCAAAATAAATATATCTTGTTGATTTTTCTAAAGGGGAGCCTCCAATTCTTAAATCTTCAATTGCTTTTGCGGCTATCATTGAAACATTTTCTATAGCTAGATGAGCACCGCCAAGTTCACCTATAGAATCATCTCCATAGCCATCTAAAATTCTATCATAAAAATTCTGAGCTTTTTTTATTCCTTCGCTTTGCTCAATGACAAATTTTGAATCAATTTGAGAAATTTGATCAAATGAAGTTTCTTCATTTTGTATAAATTCTTTTAATAATAATGATCTCAATCCTAGACTTGATCTTGAATATTTAGAAAACAATGCTCCTTTTATTACTTCAGGTAAATTTTTTAAAACAAAAATATTACTATCAATATTAGAAACATATTTTTCCAAAATATTAATTTGGTCTTCCGAAAAATTATTATTTAAAGACATGAATTATCCTATATATAGTTTATAAATAAATATATCATTTGTTCTTTTTTTAAATAAACCAACTTCTTAATTAAAAAAGTCAAAAAGATCTTTTCCTACAAAAGCACGTTTGGAAATATCTCTTTGCCATTCACTTAAATTGAAATTAAAATTTTCTTTAGTATTTTTATTTACTAAAATATTCAAAGGTATAGATATGGAAATACCTTTATCATAATATTTTCTATTATTGACTATATCATTTTTAGAAGAAATAGATATCCAGCCGGAAACTTTTAAATTATTTTCAAATTTTCTAAACAGTTCAAATCTTATTCCTTTATCTAAAGCAAGAAATTGACCTAGAGAAGTTTTTAAATAAAGGTTATTTGAAAAATTAAAATAAACATCAAAAAAGTATTGAAATCCTATAAATTTTTCAAAAACTAATTTTTCATTTTCCCATCGCCTTATTTTTTTTGTTAATTTCATTCCGGAATATTTTCGTTTATATAGATTCGAGAGTTCAAAAGAAATTGCAAATCTTGAATTTAAATCATTATATAAAAATTGAGAAGAAATACCTGCAAATCCAACCTCAAAAAAACCTAATGAAGTCTTTAAAAAAAAATCTTTTTTTAAATTAAAATTTCTTTGCAGATAAAATTTTTCAATATGGAAAGGTGTTTTTTTTAAATAATTTACATAATCTGATCTGACGTTAATGATTCTTGAAGGATTGTAAACATCTCTATCACCGATATCTTTATTTCGAGAATAAAAAATATAACTTGATTCAAAAAAATAATTGTAATTTTTTAAAAAATAGCCATCGCACAAAAGAGACAGCCCGCTATCAAATTTCAGTTTACCTTTTATAGATGAAAGAAAAGTATTTACTTTTGGTTTTATAAAAAAATTAATTTTAAAATCTTCTTTTTTTACTAATTGTTCAATGGGAGCGTTTTCAAATTTTGAAAAGTTTCTTTTTTTAGATAGAACATCTATTTCATGTTCATTAAATATATTATTTTTATTTTCTAAAAATTCTTTTTTAAAATTGATTTCGTTATATAAAAAATTATGATCAATTGAAACGATTTTAATATCATCAATATTTTCTAAATTTATATTTAAAAGTCTTTTTTTCAATTCATTTTTAAAAATATTTTCATCAGAAATGTTTTTATTAAAAACTTCCAAATGCATTTTTTTATTATTTATTTCATTTATATGTAAATCTGCTTTACAAATTTTTATATTATTATCAAATTGATTTTCTAAAGATTCTTTCAAAGAAAAATTATTTTTATGATTTTTATGATCTAGCTGAAAGATAGAGCTATACGATTTTTTTTTACCTAAATTAAAATTTGTAGAAATGGAAAAAGATATTTTTTTTCCTCTTAATGTAGAAAGAGAAACTTGATAATTTTTTAGAAAATTAAAATTAACTCCAACATTTAAAGGTAAAATTTGTTTTTTTCCTTTAGGGTGTTCATCTTTATGATTCATATAATCATTAGCATCATACTCAAAAATTAGGGCATAGTTATTTATAAAATTATTTTTAAATGTAGGAAAATAACTCAAAGAATAAAAAAGACCATTTATCCTTCCTTTTCCGAAGCCCAGACTTAGCTCTAAATTATGTTTATTAAAATCTTTTGTTAAAACTATGTAACTTGAACAGAATCTTTTAGATCCAAAAAAATCGTTCATTCCAATTGCGATATTTGGAAGAGAGTTATTTTTCGAATCATTTAAAATTATTTTAAAATTAGCGGCTCTATCGGCATCATCATTAAAACCTAAATGACCAAATCCTTTTTCTAAAATTCCATTAAAAATCCAGTAGTTATAAGAAAGCTCCAAGAAATTAAAACATGAGAAACTTAAGCCATAAATTGTATATGGATTTACATTTGACATGGAAAAAGCGAAACTACCTTCAGATAAATTTTTAGCTGAAGGCATATTAAAATAGCCTGCTTGGCAATTGTGATTGATAGTTTTATAAAATTCTTTTTTTTTAGAATTTTCTAAAACTTCAAAATCTTTACATAAAAATTCTAAATTTGAAAAAACTTTGATATGCACAGAAAAAAACAAAACTAAAATTAAAAAAAAATTATACATATGAAAAAAAGTTTGAGAAAAAAAATATCAATAAAGCTTTTGAAAAGCAATCTCTTAGAAAATTAAAAGTATTTTTATATTATTTTTTTTCTTTATACTTTCTTAAATCTTTATTTGAAGATATTGATTTTATTCTATATATTTAAGGCTGGTTTAAGATCTATTTTCAAAAAAAGGAAAAAAATGAGTTATTTAAGCGAATTCGAAGAAAAAATAAAAACAGGGAATTATCAAA
>MGLU01000056.1:7809-8193 GCA_001796155.1 Chlamydiae bacterium RIFCSPHIGHO2_12_FULL_27_8
TTTGGGAAGAATATTGTTTTAATGACCAGGTTGATTTCATTGAACTTAAAACCATTTTAACTAAAGCAAAAAGTGCTATTTTTATTAACAGCTTTGGTCAGCATGTAAATAGAGCTCTTTCATTAATTGAAAATATTTCTGACAAAGAAAAAAAACATGAGATTTTAAAACTTATAGTCGATATTCAAAATAAAAATGATGATGACCTTGCAGAAATTATCTTCAATCATTTGCATGAAAGAAATATAGACGATCCTATGTTTAATGAAAAAGTTAAATTAATTGGACTTAGAGCTAGAAAGGATTTTCAAGGAGCCATAAGCAAATATGAATTATTAACTCATATTGATAAAGGAAAGTTTGTTTATCAATATGAGTTAATAA
>MGLU01000057.1:0-3907 GCA_001796155.1 Chlamydiae bacterium RIFCSPHIGHO2_12_FULL_27_8
CATCTGCAGAAAGACCGGACTGCCCGGCCCTCGGCTGCGATGGAAAAATTTTACTTAGAAAATCTAAGAAAGGAAAAATATTTTATTCCTGCTCAAATTTTCCGGATTGTGATGTTATTGTAAATCAACTTGAAGATCTAGATACAAAATATGATGCTTCCCATCCTAAAACTGCATACAAAAAAAGAACAAAATTTTCAAAAGATGGTAAAAAAATATCCTCTCTTTTTGAAATGTCCCCTGAACTTGAAATTATTGTAAAACAAAAAAAATTAACTAGAAGTGACGTCTTGAAAAAAGTATGGGAATATATCAAAAAAAATAATCTTCAAGACCCTAAAAATAAAAGAAGAATTGTGCCGGATGATAATTTATCAAAAGTTTTCGGTTCAAAAGAAACCATTGATATGATGAAGCTTTCATCGTTTTTAAATAAGCATATGAAACCTTTGTGATAGTTTCTTTTTCTAATAAAGAAAAAAAATATTTAAATTTTTTTACTTTGCTATTTGTTTTTTTTATTATAGCTTTCCCAAAAGGAGGAATAAAAATTCAAGGTATTCCTTTAACTTGGGGATATTTAATTCTAGGCCTATTAGCTTTTATTTTGATTTTTAGAGATAAAAAATATTTTTGTAAAAATCATTTGCTTGTACTGCTTTTTTTGCTCCCTTTTCAAATAACTTCAATAATTTTAATTTTTTTAAACGACCATACCAACTTTGGATTTTTATTTTCATTTTTTATAGGCTTTTTTGTTCTTCCTTTCATTTTCTTTTTTACCCTATCCGAATATATAGAAAAAATTGATAAGGATTACTTTTTCAAAATTTTTAAAAATGCAATTTTTTTTATAGCCTCTTACGGAATATTTTTGTTTTTTTTTAGAATTTTTTTTGGTTACTTTTTTGAAATACCGCTTTTAACCACAAATTTTCATGATTTTAAACTTTTAGATTTTTCAAAAAATATTGAAAGAGGGAATTTTTTTAAACTTATTTCCACTTATAATAATGGCAATCTCTACGGTATCTGCTTACTAATAATGCACCCTCTATTTAATTTTCTGGAAAAAAGCCTTTTTAAAAAAAATATCGTAAGATTCTCTCTAATTTTAACCATTTCAAGGACTGTGTGGATCGGAATTTTTATAAGTGAATTTTTCTATAATTTCATTATTAAAAAAAATAATATTAAAGGTTTTTTTACTTTTGGAGCTACTTTCTTAACCTTATTTGTTTTATTAGTTTTGTTATTAAAAAAAATAAATTTTAATTTAAGTTTTTTAATAGATTCAAATTTGGGAGGACGGCTCGAAATTTTTGAAAATTTTAAATTTCTATTTTTCTCAAAAAATCCCTTTTTTGCCATTCAAGAAATGGTTTACTTAAGCGTTTTGAAAGATTTTGGATTAATAACTTTTATTTTATTTTTAATATCTATGTTTTCACCAATATTGATTGTTATGTATAAAAAAGAAAAATTTTCAGATTCAAATAAAAGTATTTTACTTGGTCTAATAACTTATTTGATTATTTCTTTTTCCGATGGTGCCGTCCCCTTTCTGCCCACTATGGCAATATTTTGGTTTTTTTCTTCTTTAATGCTTGTTAATTTAAATAATCAAAAATATCACTCCAATAAATGTTTCTAATGTTTTTATAAAAAAACGAACCCTCCGATAAACAAAAATTTAGTGATAATTTTTTTTCTAAGATAAACCTCTTTTTGAGATAAAAATAGCATCATCGGTTTCAATAAAAATAATATCCTCCACTCCGGAGGTTGTAATCAATTTCTTTCCACCAAAAATAAGACTATTTTTCGTATTTATGAATTTTACATTTCCTTTAAATACATTAAAATTTTCATCTTTTTTTAAAACATCATAAATACTATCCCATGAGCCAAGATCGGACCAAGAAATTTCTAGTGGGCATACTCTAATATTTTTAGTCTTTTCTAAAAGTGCATAATCTATTGAAATATTTGGAAAATCTTTGAAATTAGAAAAACATTCTTCAAAAGATTTTAAGTAAAAATTATAAAGCTCTTTATTTGATTTTTGCAGCTCCCTATTAAAAACTTTTTCTGTAAAAATAAATATCCCGCTATTCCATAAATAATTTTTTGAATTTAAAAATTCTAAAGCTTTTTTTAAAATAGGCTTTTCAACAAATTTTTCAACTTCAAAAAATATGGATTTTTTTTGTTTAGAAATTTTTATATATCCATATTCCGTCGCTGCTTTTGTTGGAGTTATTCCAAAAGTAATTATGGAATCAATATTTTCATTATTAATTTCATTTAAATAACTTAAAAATTTTTCATTTGGAGATATGAGATGATCCGATGGTAATATCAAAATTTTTTCATTTTCATTAATGTTTAAAATCTCTTTAAAATATTTTATTCCTAATAATATTGCAGGTGCCGTATTTCTTCGGTCCGGCTCAAATAAAAATTTTATATCTTTTGGAAAAGCTATTTCTTGAATTTGTTTTTTTGAAATTTTTTCATAATTTTTATTCGTTATAACTAAAATATCTTTAACTAAATCACAATTTTTAAATCTGTTTAATGTTTTTTGAAATAAAGATTCATTATCCAAAAATTTTAAAAATTGTTTCGGAATATTTTGTTGAGAAAGTGGCCAGAGTCTTGTGCCACTACCACCGGCTAAAATTATAATTTGCATTATTTTATTATTTTTTTTATTTCCATTATAATATCTTCTTTATCGATAAACTGCATACAATCATTCCTATTATTTTTGTATTCAAATCCTAAATTTAAATAACCACATCCCATAACTTTGGGTTCAATATTTACAGTATGTTTTCCTATTGCCCCCCACCTATTGATATTTGTTGGACCGCTAAGTCCAATTGTAGGAACTTCTAAAGCTGCAGCAATATGCATAATACCTGTATTCACACTAATAACTAATGCAGATGTTTTAATTATTTCTAAAACATTTTCAAAATGTTGATTTGAAAAATTTATAATATTTTTATAAGAACAATAATTTATAAAATTTTGATTCTTATCAAAATCACTTTTAGATCCAGTTAAATATATCTGAATATTTTTATCTTCAAAAAATTTTAAAATATTTTTCCAGCTTTCAAAAGACCATTCTTTTTTTTCACTATTACTACCCCCGGCAAATAAATGAAATATTACATGATTTTTATGACCCAAATTATTTGAATTAAAAATAATTTTTGGATCACTATTAGATTCTAGATTGATAACTTTTAAGAGATTTCTATAATTTTGAATTTCATGAACTTCGCTTGAGTGTATAACATATTCATCATATAAATAATGTCTATTTTGCCCTTTTGTTTTAAAACCAATAGAATATTTACAATTGGAAAAAAAAGTTAATAATGCATTTATTCTTGGCCATGAACAAAAATCTATTAAAAGATCAATTTTATATTTTCTTATTTTTTGTAAAGCCAAAAAAGGTCTTTTAACATCTATTATTTCTAACTGATTGATGTTCTCTAAAAATGGCACTAAAATTGAATTGTCCTTTCCTGCAAATAAAATAACTTTTGTTTTAGGGAAATTTTTTTTAAGATCAATTAATATACCTGAAATTAATGTTAAATCCCCTAAAGCTACCGGTTTTAAAAGACCTATATATTCATATTTATCAGGTTTTTTTATTTTCTTTTTAAAAAAAGAAAGAAAATACACTAAAAAAATACCTAGATAATAATCAAAAAATCTATGTAACAAACTAGCTCTCATTTAAAATCTCTTCAAATAAATTTAAATGTTTATCAATACACTTTTCAATATTGAAGTTTTTAAGCTTTACATCAGATGCCGCAAGCAAGATCTTTTTAATGTTTTCATCAGTTAGAATTTTTTTCATAACTTCATATATATT
>MGLU01000057.1:3939-5271 GCA_001796155.1 Chlamydiae bacterium RIFCSPHIGHO2_12_FULL_27_8
CATTGCCGCAAATTTCCGGAAGAGATGCAAAATTGGATACTATTGCAGTTGTTTTCATCGCAAATGCTTCTATTGCGGGATATCCAAATCCTTCGTAAAAAGAAGGAAATACCAATGCTATAGATTTTTGGTAAATCACTTTCAATTCATTATCGGAAATGTTTTCTAGCCATAAAATTTTATCTTTTAATAAAAATTTTTCAATATCAATTGGGTTATTCATATTTTTATTATTTCCAACTATAACTAAATTTATATCGTTAAATTCTTTCTCTAAAATTTCAAAAGACCTTATCACATTTTGTAAATTTTTATGTTTTTTTAAATTACCAACAAATAAAAAATATTTCCCAGGCAAGTTTAATTTATCAGAAGTCTTATTTATTAAAATTTCATCTTCAATAAAATTAAAAAAATTTAAATCCACCCCATTATGAATCACATTTAATTTTTCTTCATATTTTTTAAAATATTTCAAAATTTCAATTTTAGAAAAATTAGATACAGTTATTACTTTAGAAGATTTTTTTAGCGTCTGCTTTATAAAAAATTTTGCATACCATCTTTCTAAAAAAGAAAAATCTTTTGCAAAAGCTAAATGATATACATCATGTATTGTAGCAACTCTTTTTTTAGCCCTAATTTTAAAAAAAGGTATGTTAAAATGTGGGGAAAAAAATAGATCACATTTAGGTATTAAAAAAGGTAATACTATTTGCTCCTTTATAGAATAAATTTTTACATCAGAATGGATTATTTCGAAATTATTGAGCCATTCATTTCCTGTAAGAAAATTTTTATTCAAAATTAAATAAATTTTAAAATTAGAATTTTTAAATCCCTTCAAAAGGCCTTGTATATATCTCCCAATTCCGGAATTATTAATCATCCTAGCATCAATACAAATGCTTTTTTTCTTATTCATACGCAAGTTCAGCTATTTTTTCACCTATTGCAAATGATGCAGTTGCAGCCGGCGATGGTGCATTTAATACATGGATCTGGTTTTGTTCTTGAAGAATACAAAAATCATCAATCATCTCCCCATTTTTACCTATAGCTTGAGCTCTCACACCGGAATTCCCGGACACAATATCTTCCATTCTAAGATCAGGTAAAAATTTTTGTACTGATTTTAAAAATTCTTTTTTTGAAAAAGATCTATACATTTCAAACATCCCCATCTTCCAATGTTTTAATGCAATTTTTAAAAATCCCTTATAAAAAATACTTTCAAAAAATTCACCCATATTAAAATCTGTTTTTTTATACCCCTCTTTAGAAAATGCAAACACTGCATTTGGCCCTGCTTCTCTATTGCCGTTTATCATT
>MGLU01000058.1:0-1665 GCA_001796155.1 Chlamydiae bacterium RIFCSPHIGHO2_12_FULL_27_8
GCTATTGATGCATATGTTAGTGTTGGAGCATTAAATTTAGGATATAAGGCTTTTCAAGTCGGTTATCATGGAATAAAGTCTTTGGGGGTATTGAAGAGTTTAAAAAATCAAAGTAGTGGTGTGAATAATAGCTTGAATATGATGCCTGTTAATAGGCTTTATAGTGGGGTTGATGTTGAAAAAATTGTTAAAAATGTCAAGTTAAATCAAATCAAAACGGTTAATAACTTTGAAGTTAATTCTTTAAAAGAATTCAAATATTTAGTTTACCGTATTTCGAAATCAGGTTCAAAATTATCACAATATGAGTTAAATCACATTAGAACTATCAGTCAGAAATACGGGGGAAGAATAAGAATTGATTTGCAGGGAGTAAAGGGTTCAGGAGTAAATCCACATGCTCATATTGAAAATTTAGGAAATAAAATTGAAAGTAGGCACATTTGGTTAGAAGAAGGAGTTAAATGAATAAGCAAAAATTTATGATTAATTTTTTAAATGCTTTTTTTAGATTATTTCAAGCTCATATAAATAAGATTAAATTTGAAAAAGATCATGTAATTGGAAGTATTATTTGGAATGATACTAAAGAATTACAGGAATTTTCATGGATTTTTTCATCTGATATTTATAATTATGAAAATACAATACAATTGATTGATTTTCTTATTCACCATAAATTAATAGAAGGAGATAAAATTGTTATATCAAAAATTGCTCTAATCAATATTTTGAAAAAATTTAATTGGGATTTGAAAAAAATTGAAGATTCTATTTCTTTTTTGTGTTCTATTAGAATTCCAATGATTGATGATGCAGAAATATCAGATTATTTTTTCATTCATTTTTGATTTTTACTTGATATGACTTTTTTTTCTGATAAAGTTGGTTAAAAATAATTTTTTATATTTTTTTAAACAGTAGAAATTGCAATTTGTCTTTCTAATTGAATTATTCTATCCGTTTGATTTTTATATTCAATATTAGCAGACTGTCCCTTGCAAAATGCGACTATAACACATACAATTCCAAAAGCACCTCCAAATATTTCAGTAGGTCCATCACCGTATTGGGTTAGGATTGCAACAAGTCCACCTACAGAAAAGATTAAAGTGTTTATAGCTTTTGCTGTATTATAATTATCATTCCTTTGTTTTGTAACTCTGTCTTTATCTTGTACTAGAGTTGCTTTAGCATGTATCGTTAAAGGTGTTTTTGCATTAATATTTTTGTCTACACTTATACTCATAATATACCTAAATTTTTTTTAAAAAAAAATACTATCACTGGGTTGAAATAATTTAAAGATATGATTGTTGAAATAAAATTTTTTTAAATTTCATCTTCTTTTAAAAACTGTATTTCTCTGAAAGCAGTTTCTATTCATAATATATTTTTCTTCTCAAATTAATTCTCTAAGGAGCAATTTATGATTTATCATAGATTTATTATTCAGAAAATTATTCACTCTGAATTATAATTTGCTTATTAAAGAAAAAATCATTTCAAAGAATAGTGTTTTATTGATCAAAGATAAGTATTGGTTAAAATTAATGAACAATAGCCTTAAAAACGCATAAAAAAATCTATTTTATATTTAAATTTTTCTTTTTTTCTACCAATGTATTAAGTTTTTAGTATCATTTAAAGGCAGTTCTTAAAATG
>MGLU01000058.1:1685-5200 GCA_001796155.1 Chlamydiae bacterium RIFCSPHIGHO2_12_FULL_27_8
TAATTTCTATAGGTGGTGGAGGTTTTTCAAAATATGGAATCTATTCTGATGATAACATTGAAATAGAAAAATATTTTTTGAAACAAACTCAAAAAGAAAATCCCTCTATATGTTTTTTACCTACAGCAAGTGCTGATGATACTAAGTATGTAATGCATTTTTATACTGAATTTACCAAGCTTAACTGCAAACCATCACACTTATCTCTTTTTACTCCATCAACTCGAGATATAGAAGCTTTTTTATTAGAAAAAGATGCAATTTATATAGGTGGTGGAAGTACTAAAAATATGCTTGCTTTATTTAGAGAATGGGACGTAGATTCAATCCTTAAAAAGGCTTATGAAAAAGGTATTGTATTAGGTGGTATCAGTGCCGGAATGAATTGTTGGTATGAAGAATGTATAACCGATTCTTTTTTTGGTGAATTAAGTGTTTTAAAATGCTTAGGATTTTTAATTGGAAGTGCTTGTCCTCATTATGATAAAGAAGAAAAAAGACGTCCTGCATATCAATCTTTTATTAAATCCAAAAGAATCACTCCCGGTATTGCTATAGATGATAATGTTGCAGTCCATTACATTGATGGAAAAATTTCAAAAGTAATTACTACAAAAGACTCAAATGCTTATCAGGTTTTTTTTGATAAGAATAACATCGTCGAAAAGAGACTTGAAGCACAAAAATTATAATTAATTATCAAATGGGTATCTGATATTAATATAAAAATTTTCAAAGCAAATTTAGTAGATTTTCCTCAAATATGTGAGATTTTTAAGTTAATTATAGAACCCGGCGATACTGTTTCATTTCCTCCGGATACTTCTATTATGATGAAGCAAAAGAAATTTGGATGAAAGATGGCATTTATTGCTATAAAGCTTTGGAACTTATAACTTCAAAGCTAACTTTCTAGGATTGGGATCTCATGTAGCTAATGGAAGCTATATGGTCCATCCAAAAAATCTTTTTATAAAATTTTGAAAGTCTACGCAAGGGTCTACAGATTTTTTAATTAAATCACCGACTTTATCAACAGAATAATCGGTACTATTTTGTACACAGTATGAAGAATACTGGAGCGTTGTATTTGATAAAAAACATTTAAGGTAGGGATTTAAGGAAAAATTATTTAATAGTTCATTAATATAAGGTGGTAAAAATTTCAATGCTCCTACTACTCCGACTATTCTCATTGCTACTTTTGCAAATGGTTTTAAAGCATCAATTGTAGATTTATGCATATCTTTAGCAACTCTTATTCTAATTTCTAAAAGATGCATATTTGCAGATGTTGTCATATTGACTCCTTTTTTTCAGAAAGTTTTTAATTTAATTAAAATTAATATTCAACTATTTTTTATCATTTGTTATTAAATTTTTAATCATAAAATTAAAACGTCTTTACAGAAAATTAATAAAAATTATAAATTGTAGTGCTTTAATTTTAGAAGCTCACCTTACGCACTCTCTATAGAGAAAGGTAGTTACGCTAGAAGCCCTCTTTTCCTCTAGCTGTGCGTAAGGTGAGTTAGAAGGTAAAATGACTTCAGCAATAATTTTATCAAATTTTCAATCTTTAGCAAATAATACAATGTTAGAAATTTTAAATACGGATGAAGCTAATCAAAAATATTCTCTTCTTAAAGTTTCAGCTCTTTGTGCTTTTGTAGGCGGAATCTTAATTAATGAATTTGTTAAATATCTAAAGCAGCCTATAAAAAAAACATGGAAAGAGGGTTGTTATGAAGCAACTTTTACAGATAAAAATGAAAAGTATGAAGTAGTTTTAAAAGATAAAAGTACCGGAAAAATTAGTGTTCAATTAGGAAATTATAAAAGTCAACAAATCAAAGAGTTGTTTCTTTCTCATTTAAGTAGATGTAAGTTTACATATTTTAATGGACGTTGTTATTTTTTTGTTCCACATGAGGTTGCTTTCAAAGAGACAAAAGATTACAAAATTTTTCTAATTGAAAATGAAGATACTTCTGAAGTTTTTTTTAAAATTCTTGACAAGAAGACTTGCAAAACATATTGGACTGTAGGTGATGCCGTAAATGGGATGGAAGAATGCTCTAAAATTTCAATAGATTTATTTAAAACTTTTACAAAAGGATTTAATGAAGAAACCGAAAAACTTTTTGATAAAGTTAATCTTGCAAATGTTGAAATTGATGAAAAAACTAAAATGGTTTCAAAGATTATATTTTGTCCTGCATTTCAAGGTAAAAGTTATATTGATCCAAACGTTGTTGTCTCAAGTACAAAATGGGCAACTACCATTGTATTATGGGGTAAATGTTCTTCTAAGTATGAACCTGGGCAGCATCATGCTCAGATGTTTATAGAGGGTATTGAAAACGATAAACATTTTTTACATAGATGTGATTATGGAGATAAAGGAGTTAATTTTTTTGATGGTCGATATGTCGATAATGTTGAGCTTTTAATGAAAATTGAACGCAGGAGTGAAATGATTTTTGGAAGCCCGATTGATTTTGAAAAAATGATATTGGAAATTCATCAAGAAAAATTAGATGACAAATTTTATAAAAAATTTTCATTATATGGAAGCAATGGATTATTGGCATCTTCAGAAAATAATAATTGTATCACTTGGATTTTGAATAAATATAAAAAGTTTATAAATTATAAAGTTGAATGGAGTTGGTTGAGTTTTGCAATCACTTTGCCGCATAGTTTTGTTAGTGATAAAAACAGTTTTAAAGAATCAAAGGAAGTTTATGAAAAATTATAGGAGTAAATATGAGTGTTCAAAATGTTAGAGACAAAATGAATACAATTAAACAAATTGATCAGTTACTTCCATTCGTTCAAAATGCAGATGTATATTTAAGTTATACAGGAAGATTTAAGATTATTGTTAATGGATATAGTGGAAACCTAGGATTAGATGCTTTAAATTTAAAAATGAGAAGTTTAGGTGTTAGAATGACACAAGAATACGCAAATAGTAATGTTGGTAAAATAAATCAAGCTAGAGATGAGATACAAAGAATATATAAGAAAGTCGATCAAATGCATAAAAATTATTGGTTGATCAAACGTATTATTATAAGTTTCATCGATATTATATCAAATATGTATGATTCCGAGAATGATATATTTTTTAGATATAAATGGTCTCACTACTATGATGAAGAGGAGTTTTATAAATTTTATCTTAATAAAAGCTTTAAAGATTCTGATTGGCTTCAAAGTATTTTTTTATATTTTTTTGCATTTGATAGGTCGGAAATGGAAGAAGAATTTAGGATAATAGAGAGATGAAAAAAAATAAGATTAAACGCATAAAAAAGGATAAATAAATTATGGTAGTAAAACTTGAATCATTGTCAATCTATGATGATTTTTTTAAACCTAAGCAAAGCGATGAAAAAACAGTAGATTGGGGAAAATTTAATTTATTTGAGACTTCTGTTATCAAAAATTCTTATTCCGTACAAGCGGATTTTTCTGTAAATGCTACTGATAAAAACTGGAAAAATACT
>MGLU01000058.1:5216-6260 GCA_001796155.1 Chlamydiae bacterium RIFCSPHIGHO2_12_FULL_27_8
GATGAATTAAGACAAACTGAAAGTCAAAAATTAGTGGATAAAGGCTTTGTTGTAAGACATGTATTTTTGGAAAAAAATCATGTTAGATATAGTGGGCTGTTAATAGGCCATAAAGATACTATCCAAAATGGAAATTGGGTTTTACAGGCGACAGGAAATATGGAACCGATTGAATTTTCATTCCCTAGTTTTGCTGAAGCATATAGAAGGGTTCAGTTCAATGTTTTATTGGTAAATGGTCCTGGTGCGGTAAGAAGCGAGGGGGTTGCAAGTAATTATACACTTGGGGAGGCTCAGGAAGTTGGAATTTCATTTCTTGAAAATAGTATTAATGCTAAAAAAATTATTTTAGCCGGGAGATCATTAGGAGGAGCTGCAATTTCTGAAGCTATAATGCAGCATGATTTTAAACCTAATATTGAATACATGGTAATTAGACAAATGACATTTGATAGTGTAAGTAATATTGCTTCTAAGATTTTTAAACAATCATTTTCAAAAAAAATACGCAGATTCATAAAGCAAATTATACGTTGGACAGATTGTGAAATTGATTCAGTACAAGCATCTATAAAAGTAGCAAATTTAAATATAAGGGAAATTATAGTTCAAGCAACAAATAAAGATATTAGACCTCATGAAACACCAAAGAAAGAGGATTTTAAAAGTGATGGAGTAATTGATGCTCATGCATCATTAGCGTATAGATTAATAAAATATGATATAACAGCAAATAAGGCTTTTATTTGCTTGAAAGATGAAGAGCACAATTCTAATAATCCTGTAACGGCACCTTTTCCTGAAATTGTAAATATTCTCGAATTCAAGGAATCATTAGTACTAACAAAAAATATTTTTAGAAGCCATGCTAATTCATGTTTTGAATATTTTTTGCGAATAGGTAGAATTATTAATAGAAATCTCGGAATTTTGAGTTAATATTTAGTCAATCACCCATTCCTAAAGTAATGGGCTTGAATCGTGAGAATCAAGAGCAATTGGTTGATTAGGGAGCACAAAAAGGAAACTTTATGCAGAAGTTAA
>MGLU01000059.1:0-4700 GCA_001796155.1 Chlamydiae bacterium RIFCSPHIGHO2_12_FULL_27_8
AAAAATAAAAAAGTTAAAATTTTTTCTAGAAATAAAAATATATTAAACAAAAAATTTAAAATTCTTGCTCAAGAATTTTCAAAAATTAAAAAAAATTGTATTTTAGATGGAGAAATAGTTGCTTTTGATAAGGGAAAAACTTCTTTTTCCAAACTTCAGAGAGTTTTAAAAAATAAAACAAAAGTATATTTTTATGCTTTTGATCTTCTTTATTTAAATGATAAAGATTTAAGAGATGAATCACTTATAGATAGAAAAAAAATATTAAAAGAAAAATTTGTTTTTACAAATCTTTTTAGATATACAAAACATATTGAAAAAGAAGGTGAAAAATTTTTTAAAAAAGCTTGTAAAAAAGGTCTTGAAGGAATCATTGCAAAGAAAAAAGATTCTAAATATTTTTCTAAAAGAACTAAAGATTGGCTAAAATTTAAATGTCATTTAGGACAAGAACTTATAATTATAGGTTTTACAAAACCAAAAAAAACGAGAATTGGTTTCGGTGCTCTTCATTTAGGGTATTTTGACAAAAATATATTAAAATATGCAGGAAAAGTAGGTACAGGCTTTGATTTTGATTTTTTAAAAAGTTTTTCAAAAAAATTAAAAAAAATTAAAACAAAAAAAAATTATTTTGAAAACCTGAAAGATACTGAGTTTGTAAAATTAAAATATGTTGCACAAATAGATTTTACGGAATGGACAAGAGATAAAAAACTCAGACATCCAAGATTTTTAGGTTTAAGAGATGATAAAAATCCAAAAAAGGTTGTTAAAGAATGAAAGATCTTTTGACAAATGAAAACAAAATATTATTTCCTAAAAATAAAATTACAAAGAAAGATATTTTTAATTACTATAAAAAAATATATAAAAAAATAATTCCTTTAATCAAGGATAGACCTATAACCTTAAAAAGGTTTCCGGAAGGTATTAACGGAATAAAATTTTATCAAAAAAATGTTTCAAAATTTTTTCCAAAATGGTTAAAAACAGTAAAAGTTAAAACTGAAAAAAATACTTTTATAAACATGGTAGTAATAAATGATTTGAAAAGCCTTTTATATATATCCAATCTAGTTTCGGAAATTCATATATGGCTTTCAAAAACAGATAAACTCAATTATCCCGATAAAATGATTTTTGATTTGGACGCATCCGAAAAAAAATTTGCAAAAGTAAAGGAAGCAGCTTTAGATTTAAAAAAAATTTTAAATAGTTTGAAATTACAACCATATTTAATGACAACAGGTTCAAAGGGACTTCATTTAATAGTCCCTATTAAAAGAGAAAAAAATTTTGATGAAGTTAGAGAAATCGCTAAAAATATTGCTGAAATTTTAGTTTCTAAAAATATTAAAAAATATACAACTGAAGTTAGAAAAAATAAAAGAAAAGGGAAAGTTTTTATAGATTATTTAAGGAATTCATATGCACAGACTACAATTGCACCATATTCTATTAGAGCAATTGAAAATGCACCTGTTGCATATGTGTTAGATTTTAAAAAACTTAAAAATTTAAAAAGTTCTCAAGATTTTAATATAAATAATATTAAAACTTTTTTAAAAATTCCTACAAAAAGTTTTTCTCTAAAATTAGTTTCATCTATTTTAAAAAAATAATTTTTTTATTTCATATTGTTAAATTAAATTTTTTCTGTTATTAAAATATTTATGAAAAAAAGATTGAATATACTTTTACTCGGTCTAGCAATTTTCACAATGCTCTTTAGCTCCGGAAATATTGTGTTTTCTTTAATACTTGGAAGAGATGTCGACAGCCTAATTAATCTATCCTTGTTAGGATTTGTTGTAACAGCTGTTTTAGTTCCGATTTTGGGCCTCTCGTCGGTAATTTTATTAAAGGGAGATTATAAGAAGCTTTTAGATTATTATGGTAAAACTGCAAGTTTTATTATTATTTTTGTTATAATGGTCTTTTTACTAGGTCCTATGGGTTCCTTGACAAGGGGAGTCATTGTATCCTATGCTGCATTTGAGTATTATGTCCCTTCTGTGCCTATTTGGTTATATACCTTTTTTTTTGTAATTTTAATATATTTATGCACATATAAAGAGTCGACAGTTGTTGAACTTATATCTAAAATATTAGGTCCTATTAAATTAATTTTATTATTTGCAATTATAGCTCTTGGATTATTTACTTTAAAAGCATATGAAAAAAGCAGCTTTACTCCGGTAATGAGTGTTTTCCATGGATTTCATGAAGGTTATTATACTTTAGACCTTTTAGGTACTATATTTTTTGCATATTTAATATATAATGGAATGCAGATAAAATTTGGTCCGAAAAAAGAGTCTAAAGATATTATATTGATATGTCTAAAGGCAGGATTTGTATGTGCAATTCTTCTTGGGGCTGTATATTATGCTTTTGGAAATATTTCAGCTGCGTGGTCATCTCAGTTTAAAAATGCAGCACAAGAGCAGCTTTTAACATTAATTGCTATAAAAGTTTTAGGACAATGGGCAGGGTTTATAGCAAATGTTGCTATAATTGTAGCAATATTTGTTACAAGTATTGCTACAACAACAGTTTTTGCAGATTATGCTTCTAATATTTTGTTAAAAAAAAGAGTTTCATATAATGCAACTCTTATAGCTACTCTTTTAATAGTTTTACTTTTTGCTAATTTAAAATTTTCAGGGATTATGGAAATAATCGGACCTATTGCAACATTGTTATATCCATCGCTTATAGTGTTATCTTTTTTAAATATTTTAAATGTTTTTTATGGACTGAAGACAATATATATCAGTGTTTTATCGTGGGCAACTCTTATTATAACAGCTTTTTTTCAGTATATTTACACATCGATTTAATCAACTTTTAAAATATCTTCAAAATTTGTAGTAAATTTTTTTGATTTATTATTTTGTGAATGGTGGAAATTTTTTTCTATACCTTCACTTAAAAAAAATAGAACTTTTTTATTAGCTTTAAAATTTATTAAGTCCATAGTTTTCATCAGTCTGTTTTTAGTATCTGTTATGTTTTTTTCAAAAAAATCACTTTGAATTACTTTTTCATC
Organism: Chlamydiae bacterium RIFCSPHIGHO2_12_FULL_27_8; assembly: GCA_001796155.1. Lineage (GTDB taxonomy): Bacteria > Chlamydiota > Chlamydiia > Chlamydiales > SM23-39 > O2-12-FULL-27-8. The sequence goes on from MGLU01000059.1 coordinate 3,056, forward strand.
TATAAGGTTGTTTAAAATAATCCCTGCTTTTTTATACAAAAATCCATCTTTATATATTTTATTCAAAGCTAGGAAAGAATATTTTATAATATCCGGCGTGAATGATGTTTGAATAGGAATTTTTATTAATGAAGAAGCTGAATAAAAAGGATCTTTACTATGAAAACTAGTGTTAATAAAAATTGTTATTGAATCAGTTTTAAGTTTATATTTTCTTAATTTAGAAGCAGCCATAGAAGCGAATAGAGCCAACTTTTCTTTTAAGTCCTCAATATTTTTAATTTTCATTGAAAATGATCTTGAAACACATACGGATTTTCTGTTTTCAAAAGAATTTTGAAGAGAAAAACAAACAATTTCGTTTAATTCCAAAAATGTTTTCAAACCATTTATTCCCAAATTTTTTTTTATAATGTTTTCATCTGCATATTTGTAATCATAGCCATTGAAAATTTGAAGATATTTTAATTTTTTAAAACATGCACTTCCTATACCCCAGATATCTATTGCAGATATATTTTTTAAAGTTAAGTCTATGCTTTCTTTATTCAAAAGTATTTTATAACCATTTTCTTTTTTAGCTAAATCGCTTGCGATTTTTGCAAGCGTTTTAGTTTTTGCACAGCCAATGGAAACAGGTATACCTACCCATTTAAAAATTTTTTTTCTTATATTTATTAAAAGCTTTTCTATATCAAAATTATAATTTTTTATTTCTAAAAAAGCTTCATCAACAGAATAAATTTCCATTTCAAAACCAAAGCTTTCAAGGGTTTGCATTATTCTAAAAGAAATATCGCTATAAAGAGTGAAATTTGATGAAAAGACTTCTAAAATATTATTTTCAATTAAATGTTTGTATTTAAATATGGGATCTCCCATCAAAACATTCAATTTTTTAGCTTCATTTGATCTTGAAATTATACAGCCGTCATTATTAGATAACACAACTACAGGTTTATTTTTAAGTTTTGGATTAAAAAGTTTTTCACAGGAAACATAAAAATTATTGCAATCTACAAGTATAAACATTTTAAAAAGCTTTATGAATTATAAAAGATATCGTTCCCCAAATCTCAAAATCCATTTCCTTTGTAATTTCAATATCATTATATTTTGGATTTTCAGGTTTTAAAAGAATTTTATCTTTAAATATTTTTAATCTTTTTACTGTAAATTCTCCATTTATCACAGCGAGAACAATTTTATTGTTTTTAACTTCAATTGATCTATCTACAATTAAAATATCATCTTTAAAAATGTTTGCATCTATCATTGAATCACCATCAACTTTTACAAAAAAAGTTGCAGCAGGATTTTTTACAAGCTCTTCATTAAGATCGATTTTTTTTTCTACAAAATCATCTGCAGGAGAAGGAAAGCCTGCACTTATTGTATTTAAATAAATAGGTAATTTTAAATTACTTTTTTTTTCTAAATTAAAAATTTTTAATTTTTTGTTCATATATTTAATTTTTGTATAAATTAAATATAAAATCAATATTTGTAATAAAACTATAAATAATTATTTTAATTATACAAATTCTTGAAAAAAGATTTTGAATTTGGTATAAGTTTTTATCTTTCTAAAAAGGATTATATATGTCAGTTCAAAGTTCAGCCACTATCGTAAAAACAGATGATG
>MGLU01000059.1:4722-5146 GCA_001796155.1 Chlamydiae bacterium RIFCSPHIGHO2_12_FULL_27_8
TAACTTTTATTTTTTAGACACAATTTCAAAGATAAAAGCTTTTGTTATTGTTTTATTTAATAACAGAGAAAATTTTTGGGATAATTATGAAAAACAATATACAGCTGTATATAGTGACGTAGTAATCAATAAATATAGAAAATCTAAAGCAAAAAAAGAACTGTTAGAACATTTAAGAAAAAATAGCATTAAAGTAACTCCATTAACAGTTGAAGGTCTAAATAAAATGATTTTAGGAAAAAAGATAGAAGAAACAGCTCAAGCAGATCCTCAAAAAGCAGATGCAGCTCAAGAGATGCCAAGCAGAACAGCACCACCTTCAGAAATAAAAACTTCTAGAATTATTGCATTTGTGTCTTTATGTGCACTTGCCGGAACTATTTTATATTTATACAAAAAAAATAGTTATTTACCGTGTGAATTA
>MGLU01000060.1 GCA_001796155.1 Chlamydiae bacterium RIFCSPHIGHO2_12_FULL_27_8
AATCAAAAATTACAAATATTTCAGATGAAATCGCATCTGAAATTGAATTCAAGAATCAATATATTGAAATGGGAGCTGTTTTTGTAAAAGATCTCATTAACAATATAAAAGAAAAAACTGCGGATGGTTTTTTAACATCTTTGATTATTTTAAAGGAAATTGTAAATGAATCATTAAAAAATATATTTATGAAAAACTCTTCATATTTTATAAAAAAAGGATTGGATAAAGCTTTAAAAATCACTTTAAAAGAGATTGATAAAATTGATTTAAAAATTAAAAAAGAAAAAATTTTTGAAATTATTGAAGATGAAACTATTAAAAACCATTTAAAAGAAGCTTTTAATATTTCAAAAAACGGTTTTATAAAAATAGTATCCGGAGAAGCTTTGGATACAAAAATAGAAAGCCATAATGGATTATACATACAAAAAGGCTATTTCAGTTCATATTTCTGCACCGACAATGAAAAAATGATTGTAGAGCTAAATAACCCGAAAATATTAATTTCGGATAAAAAAGTTGAATCTATCCATGATATTTTAAATATTTTGACACTCGCTAAAGGGGAAGAACTTTTATTAATTTTAGATGCTATTGATGAAAATAGTTTATCTACATTGATTTTAAACAAATTAAAAAACATTTTAAAAGTTTGTGTGATTAAAACTGAAAATTTTGGAGATAGAAGGAGAGAATGTTTGGAAGATTATGCAATCTTTTTAAATGGTACATTTTATTCGGAAAACAAAGGTTTGGATCTTAAAAATTTTAAAAAAGAAGATTTTGGGCAAGCTAAAAGGGTTGTAGTTTATAAAGATCATACTGTTTTAATTAATGAAAACAAAAAAAATGTTTCTAAAAGGATAGAATATTTAAAAAAAATTAAAGACTCTATAGAAGATGAATTCGATAAAAAAAATATAGATAAAAGGATAGAAAATCTATTATCGGAATGTGTTTTAATAAGAGTTGGAGGATTTTCACAAAAAGAGATTTTTTTTAAAAAAAGAGAATATGAGAAATATTTTTATAAAATTAGGGATCTTTTTGAAAGCTCTGCTGTAATTGGAAGTGGAAAAACCTTTTTAAATATTTCTAAAATTTTGGAAAAAACTAAATTTTCTTCAGAAGAAGAAATAGGAAAAAGAATTTTTATAAAAGCATTGAGAAGCCCTATAAGGGAACTTTTAAAAAATTCTAATTTTGATGAAGAAGTTATAATTCAAGAAATTTCAGATAAGGGAGAAAATTTTTCATTTAATATTAAAACGGAAAAAATTGAAGATTTTTCCGAATCTAAAATATTAGATGCTAAAAAGACTCTGAAAATTATATTAATTGAGGCTCTTGCTATAGCTAAAACAGTTTTGGATACAGAAGTTTTGATTGGTGAAAAATAAATTTTTATATAAATTGATTTTGGAATGGACAATTTAAAAAAAATAGCACTTTTCCCTAATATAAGTTTTGGTGATTCTCTATTATTTATGATCATTGCTCAAAATTTTAAAAAAGCCGGATATGAAATTTTTGTATATCATGACAATTTTATAAATTTGAAATCACTTTTCCCAAATTTTCATTTTAAAAAAGTGATTGAAGCTGAAAATTTAGAAAAATTTGAAAAAATTTTTTTTCAAAATGATGACAAAGAGAGAACAATAAATTTTAAAAATTTTAGAGAAAAAAAATCTCTAGATAATATTTCAATATTATATTTTAGATATGTTGAATCAAAGCATGGAATTTTACATAAAAACGATCTTGTTTTAAACGATAAAATTTCATGTGTGGATAGTATTTTGGAGCTATTGAAAAAAAATTTTGAAGATTTACATATTACAAGTGATACCGGAATAATTTTAGATAATAGACTAATTCATAAAAAACATTCTAAAAGAATAATTTTACATCCGACAAGCAGCGACAAAAATAAAAACTGGGATAAAAAGAAATATATAAAGCTTGCAAAAATTCTGCAAATGCATGGTTTTGATCCTGTTATAACAGTTTCGAAAGAAGAGAGAAATGAATTTTTAGATGTTTTAGATCATGGAATAGATCTGCCTTTATTTTTAGATATAAAAGAATTTATCAATTTTTTATATGAATCTTCATTTTTGATAGGAAACGATTCATTTGCACCTCATTTAGCCTCTCTTTTAAACATTCAGACTATAGTAATTGCTTCCTCAAAAAAACTATTGAAACTCTGGCGGCCCGGGTGGTTAAAACCAATATTGATATTTCCTCCTTCTTATATACCTAATATAAAACATTTTAGGATTAGAGAGCGGTATTTTTCTAAATTTATAAAAACAAAAAAAGTTTACAAAAAATTCATTCAAGCTTATATAAATCAATAACTTACATTTTTGTTTTACCTCAAACAATTAACGTTTAATTAATTGCATAATTAATTGATTCATAATTTCAATAAAACATAAAATAATATTACAAAGGAAGGAGAATTAGTTTATGAAAGATCCCGGACACCATATGGCAAAGTTTATGAAGAAGATCAAAAAGGAAGAAATGGGTATAAACGAAGCTGAAGATGATAAATTACAAAAAGAGTTTCAAAAGGAATACAAAAAAGAGATTATCTCTAAACAAAATAGGGCTGAGAAAAAAAAGAGAAGGATAGAAATGAAGGAAGAGACGGAGAATAAACCTATAATAAAGCTAAGTGTAGATGAAAGAAATAAAAAGTACAAAAAAAGGGTTCCTGAGATGAGAGAAAGGTCTCATAAAAAAGAGCTTCATATTATGAAAAAAAAGTAATATGATATTTTTAAAAAAAAGAAAAGATGCTAAAAATTGCTCATTTTTCAGATATACATTTTTCAAAAATAACTTTTAATCCTAAAAAGTTATTATCAAAAAGGGCAATTGGGGTGCTGAATCTTATATTAGTGAGAAAAAAACAATATAAGGAAAATCAGCTTTTTTTACTTCACAATCTTTTTAAGAATTTAAATATTAACAACTTAATAGTATCCGGAGATATAACATCCACTTCTTTAGAGGTTGAATTTTCTATAGCAAAAAAATTTTTTGAAAAATTTGAAAATATTGAAAAACATATTGTTCCCGGAAACCATGATAAATATACAAAAACAGCCCATAAAGAGAACAGATTTTATAAATTTTTTGAATATAGTGAAGATATTTTTTCAAATCTTTTAAAAAACGATAAAATTGAAGTAAAAATTTTAAATGACAAATGGTACTATATAGGATTGGACACATGTTTAAACACTTCTCTTTTTGCATGTTCAGGTCTTTTTTCGATTGAAATAGAAAATAAACTTAAAAATATTTTAGAAAAAATACCCAAAGATAAAAATATTATTTTATCCAATCACTACCCTGTTTTTAATAATGGGAATAAAAGTAAGATTCTTTTAAGAAAGGAAGTTTTGGAAGAAATTATTAAAAATAATAAAAACATTAAAGTAATATTACATGGTCATACTCATAAAAGAAGCGTAGAGAAATTTTCAGAAAACGGGTATATGATATCATCCGGGTGTGTCTCTCATAAAAAAAATGGAAGTTTTAATATTTTAGAAATTTTGAATGATGAATGTAAAATTTCAACATATATATTTTTGAAAGGTAACTGGGAAAAATTTTCGGAAAAAAATATAAATTTATGACTTGGTATAAAACGCTTAGATTTAAATGTCAAAAAAACTGTTCGGACTGCTGCAAAGGCTTTGAGGGATATGTTTGGCTTGATAAAAAAAACATTGAAGAAATTGCAAATTTTTTAAAAATTACTACTAAGGAATTTTTAAAAAAGTACACAAGAAGTGTATTTGGACGGATTTCTTTGATTGAGATTAAAAATAATTTCGAATGTATTTTTTTAAAAGATTCAAAATGCTCTATTTATTCTGTTAGACCAAAACAGTGCAGCACCTACCCATTTTGGAAGCAGAACATATCTTCAAAAAAAGCTTGGGAAGATGTAAAAAATGATTGTCCCGGCATTGATTCGGAGGATGCTAAAGAATTTACAAAAGAAGAGATTGAAGATATTTTAAATTCTTAATTTTTTAAAAATTCATTTTTAAAATAATTTTAAAAAATATAAATTTTGATTAGAGTAAGAAATAAAAAGATTTTTCATGGAAATTTCATCATCAGTAAAAAAAAAGATAGAGGAATGGGAACATGGCCCATATGATCAAAAAACAAAAGAGGAAATAAGTTTTTTATTAAAAAACAACCCTCATGAGCTAATTGATTCATTTTGTGAAACCTTGAATTTTGGAACCGGCGGTATAAGGGCTAAAATGGGAGTCGGCATAAACAGGTTGAACCAATATACGATTTCATTTGCTACACAGGGATTAGCGAACTACATAACATCTTTAAATATCAAGAATCCAAAAGTTTTAATTGGCTTTGACAATAGACATAATTCTAAATTTTTTGCATCTGTAGCAGCAAGAGTTTTAGCTAAAAACAACATTAAAGTTTTTTTATTTGAGAATTTAAGGCCTACGCCATTAATTTCATTTGGATGCAGATATAAAAACTGCACTGCAGCTATAAATATTACAGCTTCTCATAATACCAAAGAATACAATGGATACAAAGTTTTTTGGTCGGATGGAGGGCAAGTTCTTCCTCCTCATGATGAAGAGATAATTCAACATTATTCAAAAATTGAATCTATAAATGATGTGAAAATTTCAAAAGAAGATGATTTTACTAACATTGAAATTATAGATTCGGAAATTGACATAGCATATCTGGAAAAGCTTTTTTCAATGGAACTTTATAAAAAAGAAAAATCAAATGGTTTAAAAATAATATATTCCCCTCTTCATGGAAGCGGCATAACAATTATTCCAAAATGTTTAAATGAAGGCGGTTTTAAAAATGTAATTATTGTTAAGGAGCAGGAAACAATAGATCCGGATTTTACAAATGCAAAAAAGCCAAATCCTGAAGAAAAAGAAACTTTAAAATTTGGTATAGCTTCATTACTAAAAAATAATGGGGATATTTTTATTGCAACTGATCCTGATGCTGATAGAGTGGGTGTTGTGATAAATATAAATAACAGCCCCTATATTTTTACAGGCAATGAAATGGCGGCAATAATGCTGGATTATATATGCAG
>MGLU01000061.1 GCA_001796155.1 Chlamydiae bacterium RIFCSPHIGHO2_12_FULL_27_8
CAAATTAATTTATAAGGTATTTTTTCAAAAATAAGGCCCGGATAGCTCAGGGGTAGAGCTCTTGCATGGTAAGCAAGCGGTCGTAGGTTCAAGTCCTATTCTGGGCAAAAGGGAAAGTAAAAAATTATACTGCAGCCTAATTTTTAAGGAGTTGGAAATGGCAAAAGAAACATTTAAAAGAACAAAACCACATGTCAACATTGGAACAATTGGTCACGTTGATCATGGTAAAACATCATTAACAGCGGCTATAACAAAAGTTTTAGCAGAATCAGGCGGTGGGATTTATAGAGACTATGCGTCTATTGATAATACACCTGAAGAAAAAGCTAGGGGAATTACTATAAACTCATCTCACGTTGAGTATGAAACAGCAAAAAGACACTATGCACACGTTGACTGTCCGGGTCACGCTGACTATGTAAAAAATATGATTACAGGTGCTGCGCAGATGGACGGAGCGATTTTAGTTGTTGCTGCTACTGATGGTCCTATGCCTCAAACTAAAGAACATATTCTTTTAGCAAGACAAGTAGGGGTTCCGTCAATTGTTGTATTTTTAAACAAAATGGATCAGATCGGAAAAGGTGATGAAGAGCTTGTTGAACTAGTTGAAATGGAGCTTCATGAATTGCTGTCTCAAAAAGGTTATAACGATGTTACTATAGTTAGAGGATCTGCATTGAAAGCATTAGAAGGCGTTCCTGAATACGTAGAACAGATTAAAGAATTGATGAGAGTAGTGGATGATAAAATTCCTGAACCGCAAAGGGAAGTTGACAAACCTTTCTTGATGCCTATTGAAGACGTGTTTTCAATTCCTGGCAGAGGAACGGTTGTTACAGGAAGAGTTGAAAGAGGAATAGTTAAAATTAACGATAAAATCCAATTAGTTGGATTAAGAGAAACAAGAGATACAGTTGCAACCGGTCTAGAAATGTTCAATAAAGTTCTTGATGAAGCAAGAGCCGGTGAGAACGTTGGAATTCTTTTAAGAAGTATTGAGAAAAAAGATGTTGAGAGAGGTATGGTTTTGGCAGCTCCCGGAACATGCACTCCGCATAAAAAATTCAAAGGTGCTATATATGTATTGACAAAAGAAGAAGGCGGAAGACACAAGCCTTTCTTTACCGGATATAGACCTCAATTCTTTTTTAGAACAACAGATGTAACAGGAACAGTATCGCTTCCGGAAGGAACTGAAATGGTTATGCCCGGTGATAACGTTGAAATTACAGGTGAATTGTTAGTGCCTGTAGCTATGGAAGAAGGTATACGTTTTGCAATTCGTGAGGGTGGCAGAACAATTGGTGCCGGTACAGTTACGAAAATAATTGAGTAAGCAAAGTTTGCTAGGGTGTGTAGCTCAGTTGGTAGAGCAGTGGCCTCCAAAGCCACCGGTCGGGGGTTCGAGTCCCTCCGCACTCGTGTAAAAAAAGGTTAAAAATCGTATGGATACAAAAGTTGTTGAAGTTAATTTTAAAGAAAATAAAGAAAGCTATTTTAAAGAGTTGAAAACTGAATTTAAAAAAATTAGTTGGACATCTAAAATAGAACTTTTTGCTTTCACAAAGATTGTTTTGATTTCGACTTTTCTATTTAGTTTTTTAATTTATTTTAGTGACGTTGCTATTAGAGGGTTTTTAACATTAATAAATATAGTTTCAAAGTTGATTTTTGGGTAAAAAATGGAAAGCTGGTATGTGATTCAAGTTCTTTCAGGTAAAGAAAATAAAGTTAAGAAGAATTTGGAAGAAAATATTAAAAGAAGCAATATGGAAAGTTCATTTATTGAAATTATTATTCCAATTGAAAATATGCAGGAAGTAAAAAGGGGCGAACATAAGATTGTAGAAAAAAAACTTTGGCCGGGATACATGTTGTTAAAAATGGAATTTAATGATGACACATGGAGTCTTATAAAGAATACAAATGGTGTGATTGATTTTTTAGGTGGTGCAAAACCTACCCCGCTAACTCAAAAAGAAGTTAATGATATTCTTCAAGAACTTGAAGAAAAGAAAAAAGGTGTTGGTCATAAACATAAATTTGAAGTAGGAGATACTGTAAAAATAACAGAAGGTGTTTTTGTTAATTTTGTTGGAACAGTTACTGAAATTAACCACGAGAAAGGTAAAATCAGCGTTTTAGTTTCAATTTTTGGTAGAGATACAAGAGTTGATGACTTGGAATTCTGGCAAGTTGAACAAGTATCAAAAGACGATATAAAATCATAAGAGGGAAAAATGGCAAAAAAGAAAATTGTAAAAGTTATTAAGCTGCAGATAGCTGCAGGAAAAGCTAATCCTGCGCCTCCTATTGGTCCTGCACTTGGAGCAGCCGGTGTAAATATTATGGCATTTTGTAAGGATTTTAATGCTAGAACTCAAAATCAATCAGGAGATGTACTTCCGGTTATTATTGAAGTTTATCAAGACAAATCATTTTCATTTATCACTCTCCAACCACCGATGTCAAGATTAATTTTACAAGAGCTTAAAATTGAAAAAGGCTCAAAAATGCCTAATAGAGATAAAGTAGGTAAATTAAATAATGATCAGATAGAAAGAATCGCTAAAAGAAAAGAGCCTGATTTAAGAATTGCAAGTTTTGCCGCAGCTAAAAAATTAGTAATCGGCACAGCAAAATCTATGGGCATAGAGTCAGAGGAATAAGAATATGAGACAAACAAAAAGAATTAAGAAAATTAAAGAATTAACAAAAGATATTAAAGCTGAATCTACATTGGAAGAAGCTGTTAAAACATTAAAAAATATGCCAAAACTAAAATTTGATGAATCAATTGATTTATCAATTAAATTAGGTGTTGATGTAAAAAAAAACGATCAACAGGTTAGAGGTACAATTACTCTCCCACATGGAACAGGTAAAAAAGTTAGAATTTTAGTTTTAGCACCTGAAGATAAAGCAAAAGAAGCTCTAAAAGCCGGAGCGGATTTTGCAGGTTCAAGTGAATATATTGATAAAATTAATAATGGATGGACAGATTTTGATGCTTTAATTGCTACTCCGGACATGATGAGAGAAGTTGGCAAACTTGGAAAAGTTTTAGGACCAAGAGGATTAATGCCTTCTCCTAAAGCCGGAACAGTAACTCCTGATGTAACTAAAGCAATTAATGAACTTAAAACCGGAAAGATAGAATTTAAAGTTGACAAACAGGGAGTTATAAATATTATTGTTGGTAAACTTTCTTTTGAAATTAAAAATTTAATTGAAAACATAAAAACATTGGTAGATGCAATTAATAAGGTAAAGCCTGCATCTTCTAAAGGTGTCTTTTTGAGAAACGTAGTAGTTTCCTCAACAATGGGTCCCGGTATAAAAATTGATATTAATAGTTTAAGTTAATCAAGGGTAGGAAAATATGAGACATGAAAAGACTTATCTTTTAGACGAGATTAAGGAAAAAATTGAAAGTTCAAAAGCAATGCTTATTGCAAAATATGATTCTTTGGCACCGGGTACAGTTTGGGGATTAAGAGATAATTTGAGAAAAAATTCTTCGGAATTGGAAGTAGTTAAAAAAAGAGTATTTTTAAAAGCACTTGCATTATGCGGATACAAATATAATATTGATGATTTCGATGGAAATATAGCAGTTGTTTTCATTAAAGATGATGCTATGACATCGACTAAAATTGTATTCCAATTTGGAGAGCAAAGTGAAAAACTCACAGTAATTGCCGGTGAGATTGATGGAGAGAGTTATTCAAAAGACGGTATGAAGATGTTGTCAACACTTCCGTCAAAAGACGAATTAAGATCACAGTTCATAGGATTACTTGAAGCACCAATGGTACAGACAGTAAGTTTATTGGACAACGTTATATCTAGTCTTGTGACTGCACTTGAAGAAAAAAGAAAATTAGAAGAAAAATAATAAAGGGGAAAAAATAATGGCAACAGTAAATATAGAAGACATTGCTAATACACTAAGCAATTTACCGGTTTTAGAATTAGCAAAATTAAAAACATTATTAGAAGAAAAATGGGGAGTAAAAGCCCAAGCGGCAATGCCTCAAATGGCAGCAGCACCTCAAGCCGGAAAAGCTCAAGAAGCACAAGAAGAATCAACTGAATTTCAAGTAACTTTAGAAGAAGCTCCTGCTGATAAAAAAATTGGTGTAATTAAAGTTGTTAGAGAGATAACAGGACTTGGCTTAAAAGAAGCGAAAGATCTTGTAGAAGCAGCACCAAAAGTGCTTAAAGCTACAGCTCCAAAAGCAGAAGCGGAAGAAATAGTTAAAAAAATTCAAGCTGCCGGTGGGAAAGCGTCTTCAAAAGGACTTTAATATTCAAAATGTTAAAAAAGCAAAAGCATGATTAATTGTTTTTGCTTTTTGGTATTATTTAAAAGGTGTTCAAGAGCATTATAATTTATTTAAGGAGTTCAGCCAAATGCTTAAAAAATCTCCAAAGAGGGTAAGTTTTAGAAAGACGGAAGAAATTATAGATCTTCCTAATTTGATTGAAATTCAAATTAAATCATATACTAAATTTTTGCAAGCAGATATTCTGCCTTCAGAGAGAGAAAATATAGGATTAGAAGAGGTTTTTAAGGAAGTATTTCCTGTAAAATCTTATGATGAAAAAACTATTTTAGAGTATTTATCATATAATCTCGGCGTTCCAAAATATACTCCGGAAGAGTGTAGAAGAAGAGGTATAACTTATAATTCTTCATTAAAAGTACAATTCCGCTTAACTGATGAAACCGGAATTAAAGAAGAAGAAGTTTATATGGGAACACTACCGTTAATGACTAAACAAGGCACGTTTATTATTAATGGAGCAGAAAGAGTGGTAGTATCTCAGCTGCATAGATCACCAGGTATTGCTTACGAAAAAGAAAGACACTCTAAAGGAAATATGCTTTATTCATTTAAAGTTATTCCATATAGAGGAAGCTGGCTTGAAGCATCATTTGATAATAACGATTTGATATATGTTTTTATCGATAGAAAAAAAAGAAGAAGAAAACTTCTTGCAACATCATTTATAAGAACATTAGGATATTCTACTGACGCAGATATAATCGAAGAATTTTTTGATACTGTGAGAGTAAAAATAAAATCTGAAAAAGATTTTA
>MGLU01000062.1:0-1285 GCA_001796155.1 Chlamydiae bacterium RIFCSPHIGHO2_12_FULL_27_8
TAAATGATTTTGACGCAATATCGCATCAACATTATATTGACGCATTATTGCTTCAGTTATATAATAAGATAAAAAGGATTTATTATGACACTACCCATTTGTTATAGTTGTGGTCAAACACTCCTTGCTGTAAATGTCTCTATATATGGATTACACGAAAATTGTTTTAAGGAATGTTTTGGATCATGTGATGATTTTGTTGATATTATAGCTCGCTCTCAATCAGTACCACCTAGACCGGAAAGCCAAGTTCGAAAAAATATCAGTTTTTTCATGGAGCGTACCGCAAGTATTCTGCAAAATTAGGAAAAACAAACTATATCTTAAAAGTTCAACAAAAAGAATATCTTGAATTACCCGCAACTGAATTTTTATCCAATCAAATTTTTCGCAGTTTAAACATTCTAGTCCCTGATCATTATTTGATTAAATACCCAGACGATAATCTTTGTTTTGTTACAAAAAATTTTATGGCTGATTTAATGACTTCTACATTAGATCATATTTATCACTTTGTGACCGATAATAAAAAATACGATTGCGAAAGTCTCATTAAAATTATTGGAGAGAGAACACAAAGAAAAAAAGAACAAGATAAATTCGTCATTCTTACTTTAGCAGATAGTCTTATCGGTAATCATGACCGTCATGGCCGCAATTTAGCTTTTATTCGATCTGCTAAAAGAATCCAGCTTTCTCCTTTCTATGATAATCCATCTGCAATTGCTCTAGAAAATTCATCACTACTAGGAGCAGATTTACAACCAAGAGGATCAATTTTTACAAAAGAATCTGACAAACCAACTATGAAAGACTATGTATTGGAATGGAATCGTTTGGGTTATGGCAATATTGTTCAGCATTTCAAGAAAACACTACATCTTAAAACAATTCAAAATTTAATAGAAAAAAGCTATTTAAGTGAAAAAAGAAAACAAGCTTTGTTACGTCTAATTTTAAAAAGAAATGAGGAATTATGCAACCATTAAGAATCATTGGCATATTTGTGTTTTTAAAAAAAAGAAAAACTCAAATCCTTGTAGGAAGATTATACAAAATCGATCAAAAATTCATTTTTACCTATGAAGATTATTATCTTAATGCTAAACATAGCATAGCTCTAGGTCCGGAATTCCCATTAACTCAAAAAGACTTCTCTTCGGATAAATTATTTCCATCTCTTGAGGATCGTATTCCATCTGTACAAAATCCTGCCTATCCGGAATATTGTCTAGCCATGGGAATCGATCCTAATGAGCAAGATCCTTTTATTCTCTTGTCTACA
>MGLU01000062.1:1371-5104 GCA_001796155.1 Chlamydiae bacterium RIFCSPHIGHO2_12_FULL_27_8
TATGCTTAACCTTACTACTCGTGAATTTGCTGCTGTTTTTGAATTTTCTCAGAATTCATTAAATGCTCTAGAAACTGGTCGAAGAAAAGGTCTTGACATTCTAAAACGATTAGAAATTCTTCTGCACTTCCCCAATGTTGCATTATATTTCTTAATGGTCAACAGAGGTTATTTATCTTATGAAAAATGGTTAGATGCAAGTGAAAAGCTCAAAAACTTAGCTAACAAATAAGTTGAGTAAGAATTTTTTTTGCTTAATAAAAAATGGTAATAACTTGGGATTAGGTTGCTCAAATTGCTCACTTCTGCTTTAAGTGAGTGAATTTAATGATTTTTTAATAACATCAAAAAAAGCTTTTTGTTTGATTTTATCTTCACTCATTAAAACATAACCTAAATAATATACATCGTGTGAAGATAGATAAAATGACATGCATTCAGATGATAAAACGTTTATACATTCTACTGCTTCTTTTATCTCTTTTTTCTTTTTTTGATCATAAATTGGTATGATAAAATAAATATTTTTAAAATCCTGCTTAAATAAAAAGTCTGAATGTTTTTTAATTCTAGTCTCTTCTCTTTTTACTGCATTTACAAGCATTAGAAAAAGATTTTTTAAAATTTCTAAATTAACAATAGCTGTCATTTCAACAGGAATAATGGAATAGAAAAATTTTTCTAAAAATAAATCATTGTGTTCATCTAATTTGCCTAAAAGACCCTTTAATTTTTTAAAAGCTTCGTTTTGTTTAAAAATCATTCCCCCATTATAATCTCTTACTTCAGAGAACAATCTATTAAGTTCATCTACTATGTCTGATCTTGCTTTATTTGTATCAAGAGTGTGATCAGATCTCAAATATTTTGAACTATCCAAAATTGCTCTGAAAACATTAGCTTCTTTTAAATATTTTCGTCTAATTACTCCAACTTTTTTCTCTCTTTCTATTACAAATTTTATATTCGGCTCAACTTTTAGAATAATTTCTTTTAATGGAATGTCAGATGGTTTTAAAACCCTTAATAAAACAACATTAAAAATTAATTCGGCACTTGTCTGTTTATCAAAAGATATTATTACCTGAGGAATATCATGGATATACTTTAACTGGTGAGAAAGCATTACCATATTTTTTACTATTTCTTCTTCATTTCTTGGCATGAATAGTTGATGTATGAGATGCTCAACATTACTTTTTAAATATGCAGGCAGTTCATTTTTTAAATCTTCTATTTCATTTTTAGAAAAATCAGATAAATCTTTTTTTTGTATTTCCAGATAACAAGTTTGAATGAATGTTTTTTCTAGTTTATCTACAAAATATGAATCTTCAATAATATTAACATTTGGCATATAAGTTGTGATAGCTTTAATCAAATGTCTTTTTTCAAAAATCTCATGTTCTTTTACAAAATTAATACCTATTAAAACACCTAAAACATTTTGCTCTTCAGAATTTGTTTTTAACTTTGTTTTTAAAAATTTTAATATAACATGTCTTTTGTTTGGAAAATTTTTAATATTTTGTTTTAATAGCTTTCGAATCATATATAAAATGGATATTATTCTGCTTATGTGATGGTAATCTCTCTGTGATTTGAACTCATCTCTTGACATGATCAAAAACTGCTGCATTTCAGAAAAAATATTTTTTTCAAATTCTTTTGGTCTTTTTTGAATTAACGATCCTATTTTATCTTGGACCATTGCAGTTTTTCTATCATATGAGAGTCCTTTAAATTCTCTAATTCTATTTGCATGATAATCTGAAAGCATACCAAGTCTAATTTCAGTTTCAATCGCTTTTTTATTATTAATAATTTGATCGGCATCTTCCTTTTCGATATTAATTTTAGCTTCAATAATACTAAATTTTTCATCAGATATATCACTAAATTTAAAATCAATAGAAAAAAAGAGAGAAATGTCCAAGGTTTTTTGAAATATCAAATATCTGCTTACCATATCATAAAAAAAGCTAGAAGCATTTTGTCTATATTTACAAAACAGAGTTATAGAGAAGGAGCTATTTTGATCTAATTCAGACCATTTTATTATTGGAAGCTGCTCATTTAAAAAAAGTGAAAATTTTTTAATATTTTCTTCTATTAAATAATCATTAAACAAAAAACTGTCCGGAATAATTTTCTTCAAATGGGATTTAATTAAATTTTCATAATAGATATTTTCATTATCTATTTCTTCTAATTTTAAAAGATCCAGTTTAAGTTCCATTATTTTTATATACAAAAAAATTATACCTAAACTTTTTCATATACAATTTTTCCATCTTTTTTGAAAGCATCATTTTCAATTGAAGTAAATTTTTTAGCATTTTTCTTAAAACTTCTTATAATAAGTTTAATATTATTTTGTTTAGCAAGTTCGAGTGCTCTTGGATGTAAGAGAAAATGTTTTGAACTTGTTATAATTTTTAAACTTTCATCGTAATTTAGCTTATTGAAAAAAACTGCATCCTTATTTTCTTTTGGATCTTTGTTATAAATTCCCATAACATCTTTATAAAAATCGACTGATTCTGCCTCTATTGCAGAAGCAATTGCGACGGCGGAGGTATCTGAACCGCCTCTTCCAAGAGTTGTAATTTCTTTTTTTTGACTTATTCCCTGGAAACCTGCGACAATTACAATTTTATTATTTTTTAATTCATCAATTATTCTAAAAGGTTTTACATCTATTATTTTTGCATCAAAGTGATTGTCGCAAGTAATTATACCGGATTGAGAACCTGTAAATGATATTGAATTTATACCTTTTTTTTGAAGGGCCATAGAAAGAAGAGACATAGAAATTCTCTCACCAACAGAAATAAGCATATCCTGCTCTCTTTTTGGAGGATCTGTGTGAATTTTTCTAGCAAGTTTAAGTAGTTTATCGGTTGTATCGCCCATAGCGGAAACAATAACTACAATATTTTTTAATTCTTTTTTTCTTTCAATAATTATATCGGCTACTTTCAACATTTTTTTAGGAGTAGAAAGTGAAGCCCCGCCAAATTTTAATACGATTGCATTCATAAATTATCAAATTTTTTTCATTGATTAATATTTAAAAAGTTTATAAATTTTTCAAAAATTTTTAATAATATGGAAAATATAAAGGTACTTTTATCCACAAAAGATTTATCAATTTTTGCAAATATTTTATCTAATTCTATATCAAATATTTCCTTTTGGGGAAATAGAATTGTAAAATCTCCTTTATATGAAGGAAAAGTACCTCTTGAAAAAGTTACGAAGCATGTTTTAAAACTTTTTAACCCTTTAATGAAAAATTGGGATTATTCATTACAAGATCGTGCAAACATTAAAATTATTGAGAGTTTTATTGATAAAGCATATCAGGAAAGTAAAATTTTATATAAAAAGCTATCTCTAATTTCAAAAATATTTTTTCATATTCAAAAATTATTCAATATTTTTTTTTCATATAAAAAGAGATGGGAAAACAGCTTGTCATTAACAAACCTTTATTCTGCAGCTCAATATAGAAGAGATCTTTTAAAAGATACACTCCCTAAAGAAAGCGAAGATGTATATAAAGGAATAGAGCTTTATTATCCTGAAATTGAATATACACCTTTATTTGAGCCTAAGAAGATTAACTTTCCTATGATAAACAATCTAATAGATAGATTTGTCACATATTTTTCTAAAAAAAATTAAAATATTTTTTTTATAGTTATGAAAAAAAGTAACTTCTAAAAAA
>MGLU01000063.1 GCA_001796155.1 Chlamydiae bacterium RIFCSPHIGHO2_12_FULL_27_8
AATATCTCACCTCATCTTTTTCAAGATCAATAAATGTAACATTTGAAATCATTCCTTTAAAACTTTCTTTTTCAATAAAAGTATTTAAAAGATTTAATAGTTCGCTCGATGTTGTAATTTTTTTTGTTTTGAAAAGCATTTTAACAAAACCTTGAAAATTTAAAAGTGATAAAAATGAATCTATATCCTTTTCTACAGTTTTAAAAAAAACTACAGCCAAAACATTTTCAGTTATAGAAAAAAAATCTAAATATACTGAATTTAAATTAATCAAATCTTCTTTAAAAACTGAAATAGATAAATTTTTAAAATTATAAGAAGTTTTTATTAATGAATCTTCTCTCTTTTTTATAGCGTCATATACAATGTCAAGCCCTTCGCCCTGCTCATCTTCTTTTTCATCTTCTTTTTTCAAATATTCAGATATGTCAGTGATCAAATCTACAACTTTTTCATATCTATCTTTAGGATCAATTTTTAAAGTTTTTTCCAAAATTTTTCTAAAATGCTTCGGAATTAATGAAAGATTTATTATCCCATGCGATAGTTTCCCAATAATAAGCTCATAAGCTATAATACCAAGTGAAAATATATCCGAACTGAAATTTACAGATTTAGGATCTATTTTTTGCTCCGGACTCATATATGTAGGAGTTCCCATAAATCTTCTTTTAACCGTAATTCTCTCTTCCGTTTCATTATTTAACTGTGCGATTCCAAAATCTATAACTTTAATATCTCCGGATTCTGTTATCAAAATATTTTCAGGTTTCAAATCTCTATGTATTATTCCATGTGAATGAAGATGAAAAAGGGCATATCCTACCTGTAAAATTATCTCTAGAGCTTTTCTTAAGGAAAGTGATTTTTCCGAAATAAACTGTTTTAGAGAAACTCCCTGTATGAACTCCATAGCAATATAAAGACCCTCTTCCCATTCACCTTGACCATATAATTTTATAATATTGGGATGATTTGAAAGACCTATAATTTCCGCTTCTTTTAAAAAACGAGAAACCATCTCTTTATTTTCAATAAATTTAGGAAGTAGAACTTTTATAATAAGAGGTTTTAATGTTTCAGCATGAAGTGCTAAATATAAATAACTCATTCCTCCCTTTTTATATAAAGACTCAATTTTATAAGGACCAATTTTTTTTGGAAGTTTTATAGGTTTTGGATTTTGAATTGTCGGCAGTGTCGGCTGAGATGAAATGTTTTCCATTTATTTTAACCAATCTCAGTTACTTTTACACCTAAACTTTCTCCAATCTGGACAAGTTCGCCGCTTCCTATCTTTTGTGAGTTTACAACCAAATCAACATTCGATTCGGGATTTATCTCAAGATCAATTATATTTCCGGGCTGAAGGTTTAAAAGTTTATTTAAAGGCATTTTAAATCTTCCCGCTTCTACAATAATTTCCATAGGCAAATTTGTAATTTTTTGAAGCTCAGGATTTGTTTTTTCAACATCAATCGATGCTTCATTTTCAAAATTTTCTTCACTTTTCATTTTTGTGCTTTCCTTTGAAATATTTGCAAAATCTAAAATTTTTAATTTATTGTGTTTGATAGCTGCTATAAAAATATTATTTTTATTTAAGTTGATTTTTACTTCACCTTTTTTATTTTTTAGATCAAAGTTAATTTCATCTAAAAGTAAAAAATCACCCTTTGACAAATTTTTTAAATCTTCTAAATATAAAGATACTTTCCCAATTTCAACATTTAATACAGGCATCACATTACTTGAAAGCTCTAATATTTTTAATGGTGGATTTTGATTAAAATATTTTTCATATGAAAATCTTAATTTTTCTGAAATTAATATTTTTAAAAATATTGATTCATTAAAAAATTTAATTTTGAAATCTAATGATAATACATTTTCTTCATCAAAATCTTTTTTTTCTAAAATCTTTATAGAAAGATCTTGAAAA
The DNA here is from genome assembly GCA_001796155.1 of Chlamydiae bacterium RIFCSPHIGHO2_12_FULL_27_8. Lineage (GTDB taxonomy): Bacteria > Chlamydiota > Chlamydiia > Chlamydiales > SM23-39 > O2-12-FULL-27-8. Next base: position 1,943 of record MGLU01000063.1, read on the forward strand.
AGATTCATTTTATTCAAAATACTTAAAACATTTACCAAAAGATATCTAAAATAACTCTCTTTTAAAACAGGAGATGTAAATTCAATATTTTTTTCATTCGAAATTGTATTTTTTATAATTTTAGAAATATTTTCTTCTTCAATTATTAAAAAAGCTTCTCCTTCTAAAGGAGTTAGTATAAAATTAGATATATCTATTTTTTTTGAAAATACAGATAAAATTTTCTCTTTCGTTTCCCAAGATGTTTTTATATATTCAACTTTTAATTCCTTTAAAGATAAAAGTTTTTTTAATTCTTCAGATAACTTTTCAAAATCAAAAGGAGCAAACGTCCTTAATAAAGGAATGCTGTCCAGATTTTTTAATGATTGTGAAATTTTATTTAAAAATATTTTTTTTTCAATAGCGTCCATTATTCTTCTTCATGCTCTTTGCTTTTTTTTCTTTTAAATAATGGCTGTTCATATTCTACATCTATCCGGTTTATAGTAAAATCGAAGTTTCCACTCTTAAATGCATTATATAAACTCTCTATATTCGATGCAAAGACATTTGCAGCTTGTGTTGGACCTTTTAAGATAATATTAAAAGAATCCGGTGCCGTAGAATATCTTTGAAGCACTATTACCGATCCAAAAAAAATTGAATTTTCAAAAGCCGGTGATGTTAGAGTGATTTCCGTTTGAGTTATTTGCTGAGCTTGAAAAACAATTATTGTTCCAACCATTTTTTCAAATAATGGAACAATGTCTGCATGTAGATATGACGGAATTACTCCGGTTAAAGTCTCAACTTGAGAAGCAATTTCTTTTGGCATCTCCTGCAGAACAAGTGACTGAAATTCATCTTCCTTTTCTTTCGCAAGAAGTTCTTCTTCAATTTTGTGAGCCTTGTCTATCAGTATATCTTTAGCTTTTTCAATATCTTTTTCTTCGTCTGTTTCAACATATCGATCTTTTACTTCGGGAATTTGAATTTTTTCTTTTTGTGTATCTTCTGAACTTTTTCTAAATTGTATATTTTTGTCTGATGGAATTTGTGTTTGATCACTATCTTTATTTTGCTTTTGAAATTCTGTTTTTGATTTGCCTACATGATATGTATCATGAAGAGAAGGAAGTGTTGTTTTTGTATCATCTGTAATAAAAGTTTGCTTTTCTTCAAGATCACTTTTTTTTAATTTTTTTTTCTTTTTTCCCTCAAGTTCAGTTTCAGAAATTTTTTGAGTTTTCATTAACTCTTCAAATTCTTTATCATCTTTTGAAATTGTATCTTTTTTTTTAGGCTTGTCCTCTGCCGGTCCTTGAACTTTATCTATTTCCATTTCATCTGCCATAATTACTTATGTTTTTTTTTAAAAATATATCTTGAAGAACCAATTTCATCTTCCAAAACTTCTTCTTTTCTTATTAAAAGCTTGTTAAATTCTTTTTGCCATTCTGATTTATGTATTTTTAATTTTTCAACATCTTTCTGTTTTGAAATTAAATCTTTTTTTGCTTTTGTAACTTCATTTTTTGCTTTTTCCACTTGCTCTTTCTGCTTTTGAACTTTTTTTTCCTTTTCCAAAAGTTTGTCTTTTACTATTTCTAGATATCTTTTTTTCTCTTGTATCTTATCTGTCCTCTCTCCGGTATCTAGCGATTCTCTCAATTGTTTTAATTTGTCATTTTTATGTTTTAAAACTTCATCCCTTTCTTCTTCAACTTTTCTTAAAATTTCCACTTCTTTTAGATAAAGTCTTTTTTTCTCTTCTAAAACTTTTATTGCCGTTTCAAATCTTCTTATTTTTATCGTAAAAAGCTCTTCTAAAGGATATTCTTCTTTCATTTAAAATAGTTTGTTTAATTTTTGAAGAGTTTCATCAAATGTTGATTTCTCTTCTATACGCTGTTTTAAAAAAGCATTTACTTTCTCAACATATTTTATAGCAAAGTCAGCATCCTTGTCAGATCCCGGCTTGTATTCTCCTATCCTTATTAAAAGCTCGTTTTTTTTGTAGTTTGATAAAACTTCCCTAATCTTTCTTATCAGATCCCTATGTTCCTGAGAGGTTATATTCGGAAGTATTCTGCTTATAGATGATAAAACATCTATAGCAGGATAATGATTTTTTTGAGCAAGTTCAGTTGATAAAATAATATGTCCGTCTAAAATAGATTTAACTTCATCAGATATAGGTTCATTTAGATCGTCTCCCGCAACTAAAATTGTATAAAAAGCAGTCATCGATCCGTTTTTTGAATTTCCGGATCTCTCTAAAAGCCTCGGAAGCGTCGCAAATACAGATGGTGTATATCCGGCTCTAGCAGGAGGTTCTCCGGCAGCGAGCCCAATTTCTCTAATCGCTCTTGCAAACCTTGTTATGGAATCCATCATCAAAATTACTGATTTTCCTTTTTCTCTGAAATATTCTGCAATTGCAGTTCCAACATATGCAGCATTGATCCTAAGCTGTGCTGCCTGGTCTGATGTAGAAACAATTATTACAGATCTTTTTAACCCTTCTTCTCCAAGATCGTTTTGAATAAATTCTCTAACCTCTCTACCTCTCTCTCCAATAAGTGAAATAACATTAATATCAGCATTTGAATTTCTAGCAATCATTCCAAGTAGCGTCGATTTACCTACACCTGCAGCAGCAAATATACCTATTCTTTGTCCCTGCCCGCATGTAAGTGTTCCGTCAATGCATTTCACACCGGTAGAAAGATGTTTTGAAATAATTGTTCTTTTAAGAGGATCCGGAGGAGAAGATATTACAGGGTAACTCTCTTCTATATCGAGCTTTCCTTTTGTATCTACATCCAAAGGTTCGCCAAGACCATTCAAAACTCTGCCGAGTAAATTATCACCAACTTTAAT
>MGLU01000064.1:0-2961 GCA_001796155.1 Chlamydiae bacterium RIFCSPHIGHO2_12_FULL_27_8
ATTTGAAAAACAATTAAGCTTAAGGCTTCACAAAAATAAAATCAATAACTATTTATGACGATAAGTTATCCTAGCTTTTGAAAGATCATACGGAGACATTTCAACCGTCACTTTATCTCCAACATATACTCTAATATTTCGCATTCTCATTTTTCCGCAAAGATGGGCAAATACTGTCATCCCATTTTCCAAAACAACTCTAAATGACATATTTGGGAGCAATTCTTCAACTATACCGTCTATTTTAATCGTTTCTTCTTTACCCATAACTGCTTTTTTTAATTATAAAACACTATAATAATCAATAATTTTTCCTTTAATGTCAATAACTTGCTAAGAAAAAAAATATTTTATTTAAAAAAAATGTAAAAAAAATTAATTTATCAAGGTTTTTAATTTTTTTGAAATTATTTTTTTTGAAATCAAATGATAAATAAAATTTTTAATTATAATATTGATAAAAAAATTTATTTAAATAATTTAAAAAGAAATTTTGAAGCATTAAAAATAGAAAAAGAAGAAAAATTACAAAAGATTATTTCAATAATTGAACCTGACAGGTTTTTAAGTAAAGACAATATTTTAATGGCTCTTGTTAAAATTAAAACTTTAGAATCTGTGAATTACCCCTAACCTAAAAGGTTAGGGGCTTCAACTTACAGAGTCGGTTAGCCGATTTTATAAGTTGAAGCCTGAGTTCAAAAAGATTTTTAACTATTAAGGCTTCTTATTAAGGAAGAAGCTGCAACTACTCTTAATATCTGATACGGTTCACTTAAAGTTTCTATTAAGAAATTAATACTTTCCTTACTTCTAATATGACCTAAAGATTCTAAAATCTGTATTTTTAATTCTCTTGGAGAAGATTTATATGCATCAATAAGTATTTTGGTAACATTTTCATCTCTTCCAATTGATGCTAATACTAAAGCAGCCTGAATTCTTATTGATTCATCCTTATCTTTAATAACATCTCTAACTATTTCAAGAGAATCCTCATCACCCTCTTTTAAAAGAGTTGCAGCTGCAAATCCGGTTACTCCCCAACCTTTTTGTTTCAAAAATCCAATCAAAGCTTCTTTTGCTTTTGCAAAATCTACAATCGAGAGCATCGAAAACAAATTCAGTCTAGTCATTTGATCTATTGATTCCGGATAATTTGGGATTTGATCAATATGTTTTACATAACTTGGAATCAAAGTTTCAAATAATGTATTTTTAGTTGTTTCAACCATTATTTTTTCTCTGTGCTTTTGTAAAAAGTCATGCAATATTACAGAACTTTCCTTTAAGAGTTTTCTCTCACCGATAAGACCTATGGCAATATTTACAAGAACGTAAGGATCATTATGTTTTTTTAAAATCTCTTCTTTTAGAGAGAGAGAATAATTTTTTAAATGAGCTAAAACTGATGCAGCAAATCTTGCTTTGTCAATATTTTCAGAAAAAATTTCTTTTTTTAAAAGTTTTTCTCCTCTGGGATCGGTTTTTAAAACAGCAAAATATGCACTTGTTATTGCGACACTTGGATCTTGATCATTTAATGTTTTTTTGATTATTTGATCTGTTTCATTTTTAGTTAAATTGTCTAAATAGACAATGGAGAGTGCATTTAAAGAAGCTATTCTTACTTCTGAAATTGGATCGTTTAATAAATCAATTAAAATATCTTTAACATTAAGTATATTAAGGGACAAAATCAAATCGCATGATAGTTTTCGAAGATTTGCTTTTTTACTTTTTGAAAGTTTTTCAATGTCTTCTTTATTAATTTTATCACTCATTGAAATTAATGCATTAGTAGCAAAAGCTTTTTCTTCATATGTTGAATTATCAGCAGAAATTATCTCTTCAAGATTTTTTTTAACGCTAGTAATTTTCATATTACCACATGCTTTTATAACTTCCAGCTTAACAAGCCAAATTTTTTCATTTATTAAAAGCTTTTCAACTTCATTTTTAATTGGATTATCAATATATGCAGAAGCTAACTGTAGAGCAACAGACCTGATAACTGCATTTGTATCTCTTAAAAAATTCAAAATAACGTCCACAGCTCTAACATCTTGCGTTAAATATGAACCTATTGCAGAAGTAAGTCTTGTTTGATATTGAGTTGATTGTGCTCCTTTATACAATATCTGCCATGAAATTTCTTCTAAGAAATTTTGATTATATATTTCATCCGGAAATTCTTTTAAATATGTGTTTAAATATTTAATCGCATTAATATCATCTTGATTATAAGCCAAACATTCTATGAATTTTAACTTCAATTTTTTTTAATTTTGATTTTTTTTCAGTCCTTCTAATGTTTCATCTAAAGCAGATTCATAGTCATTTAATAAAATATGTGAATTAATCCTCTGCAGATACTTGTCTTCCTGAGGATTTGAAAATACAATAAATGGCATTATTAAAAAAAATAAATATTTCATGTCGGTTACTCTTTTTTTTTCAATATATCAAAAAATAAACTTAGTTAAATAAAAATTTTTAAAAAATTTACTTTTTTATAAAATATACGAATGAAAAATTTAAAAATCAAAAATCCCATTTTAAATCTTTTCCGCCAAGGAGATGAAAATGAAGATGTAAAATGGTTTGGCCGGCATTTTTACCTACATTTGTGATAATTCTGTATCCATTTTCAATAGCAAATTCTACTGCTAATTTTTGGCATACTTCCATCATTTTATTAATAATTGGAAAGTCATTTTTTGTAATTTTTTGAAATGATTCTATAACTTTTTTTGAAATGATTAATAAATGCACAGGAGCTTTAGGACAAATATCTTTTATTGCAATAACTTGATCATCCTCATACACTATATCAGCTTTAATTTCCCTTTTAATTATTTTTTCAAAGAGTGTTGTCATAATCAATCCTTGCTTTATCTAAAACAAATTTTAATGCTTTAATTGCATCTTCTTTAGTTTCCCAAATTGAGATAAATCTTC
>MGLU01000064.1:2974-5033 GCA_001796155.1 Chlamydiae bacterium RIFCSPHIGHO2_12_FULL_27_8
AATAGCCCCTTCAATTTTAGAAACTTTTTTTAAATCGTTATCATGAAGCCCAGCCCATTCTAATGGGAGCGGCAGTCTGACCTGCATTTTATTTTTAGTATCCGGGGGAATTGCTCGAAGCTTATAATGTTTGCCTGTCGGCATTACTACAAATAGAGCAGGGTGAGTTTCTCCATTGAGTTCAAAAAAAGCATCTATCCACGGAATTGATTCATCAAAAATCAAATACCTTTTTTTCTGATCCATTAATTTTTGGACACTTTCTTTACATTTTTGAGAGTAAAAAAATCTTTTCTGCATTCTTTTTAAATGTCCGTATGTAAAATCTACCGCTTTTAGAAATGCTTTATTTTTTTCTTCGATGGAAGATTCATAATCAATTGGCATAAAATTTGCAATAATCATTGAAAAGCTATAACCTTTTGCTTCCATTTTTCCAATATCATTTGCATCAACATATTTTACTAAATAATTGTTAAAGTGATTAAAAAGATCTTCACTCATTACACCAATATCCAAAAGATATTTCAGAACCATTCCGGCACTTGATAATTCCTCTTTATATTCTTTTTGGTGATGATCGAATCGTTTATGTTTCGGATCATAAATACCACCGACATCACAGACATATTCACAATTATTAATTTCAATAGGGTCTCTTGTTCTATGAATTTTATCTTTATCAATAAAATTATATAAAATTAAAAATGCACATGCAGTGACTTCATCTGCATGAAAAGAACCATCATGAGTAGCAAAACTTCTTTTAACACTTTCCATAATTTCTCAAAAAAAACAATTTATTAGTATTTTGAATAATTCTCAAGCAATTAATTCAATATTTGTATATATAATTTAATTTTGAGGTCTATTATGCAAAGCTATTTAATTTCATCTCATTTTGATTTAATTTCTCCTGATGGTAAAATTGTAAAGATTAAAAAACAGAATGCAACCAAAATGCGTGTAGAAATATTAATAAAAAATATTTCATCTGCATTTTTAGGATTCCATACAGATCAAAAACATACGATTTTTAATTTAAAAAGCACTTTGGCACAAGTGGGCATAAATTCAAAACAAATAGCAATTACTTTACACAAAAAAAAAAGGGAAGCGGTTCTTGACATTGAGCTTACAGGAATATCTGAATTAGGCAATGAAATGTTACAATATATTTCTTTAAATGATTATGTTGGGAAGCTTTTTACTGAAGAGAAAGATAGAAAAGTTAGAGATCCTTATTATCTTGAAAGAATGTTAAATAGAAAAGATAGAAACGGTCATCACCTTTTATATTTCGGAACTGAAAAATTAGATCTTCAAAAAAAGGATGGGTATACTGTTGCTTATCTACCTATCAAAAAGGGTGTTATAGAATATACTCATCAAATACACAATTTTCTACCGGCACTTAGTAAAATAATAAGTCAAAAAAATATAGTATCCAGAGATCTATTAAAGCTATATCAAAAAGTTAATATGAAAAAAAAAGCTCTAGTTAAAAAAAATGAACTTTTATTAGTTAAAACTGATAATCTTTATGTAAGAACCGCTTTTGCTAAAGTTGCACAAGAGTATTTACCAAAGAATATATATCATACAGCTGCATGCATATTGCAGCCTGACACATTTGCATCCGGAAATATTTATGAATTTTTTGGAAATTCGAATCAAGAGTTAACTCATATACCTTTAGAATTTTATACATTAGAAGCTCATAGAGAATTTGTGTTTTTTGAAGATAGAGATCAATTAAAAAGCTTTATTGAAGATCCGAAAATTTTATTTAACGCATTTGAAACTGCACCGAAAGGTAATAAATTGGCTTCAATGTTTATTATTAAAGGACACCAGCTTAAAAATTTAAAAAAAAGCGACTGGATAGTTAAAAATCCGAAAAAAAATGAGTTCCCCTATTTTAAAGATCCGGAGAAACAATCTTCTCTTGTACAAAAGTATATTACTGAACAATCTGCTTATCCTTTTTTGAAAGCGATTGAAGACAATTTAATAACGTCTCAGGGCATTTTATTTTCAAAATATTTCCCATCTCCCT
>MGLU01000064.1:5041-7555 GCA_001796155.1 Chlamydiae bacterium RIFCSPHIGHO2_12_FULL_27_8
ATTGATCTTGCAAAATTTGCTATCCCTGTATTTTGGGTTGACAAAACATCTAAAAATATTTTGCAGTATGTTTTAAAACCTTATAAAGATGCAGGAATGTTTGTTCCAAAAGATTTGATAGATAATTTTAGAAATGCAACTTTTTTTGGAGTTTATGGTTCAAATTTAACGGAAGGAAATTTTCATAAAGAACTTGAAAAACTTTTAAAAGGAGTTTTAGTTTTTAAAAAAAAATCAAGCCATCCTCTTTTGAATGAAAATAAACCTCTTGCTTTGGTAACAGGAGGTGGTCTTGGAGCTATGAAAATTGGAAATCAAATTGCTAAAAAATTAAAATATCTTTCCTGTGCAAATTTAGTTGACTTTAGAACGAAACAGCTTTCAGTAGTAAATGAGCAGGAGATTAATCCATTTATTGAAGCTAAAATGACTTACAGATTAGATAAAATAGTTGAAAGACAAGCTGAATTTTTTTTAGATTTCCCAATTTTTTTAATGGGAGGGATCGGCACAGATTTTGAACTTGCACTTGAACTAGTCAAAAGAAAAACAGGGTCTGCTCCTGCGTATCCTGTAATATTATTTGGGACAGAAGATTATTGGGAAAAAAAGATTACATCTATATTTCAGTTAAACAGATTGACACAAACAATTAAAAATTCTGAATGGATATCAAACTGTTTTTATTTAGCTCAAAATGCCGATCAGGCATTAAGAGTATATTCTGATTTTTTTAATAGTAAGCTACCTATAGGTAATAAGGGTCCAATTTATGATAAAGGATTCTGCACTGATTATTAAAAGCCGTAAGCAAATTTTGCACCCCAATAATTAGCTCTTCTATTTTGAAATTGTCCATCCGGAGCATATCCATTATGATATTCACCAAACAATCTAATTTTTCTTCCAACCCCTTGTATTTTTGACCATTCATAACCAAATAAATAACTTCCATCGAAGTTCATATTATTTAACTGCCAATTTCTAAAATAAACGGCAAAAAAGAAAGTGCCGAAAAGTTTATGATAATAAATTTTGGTTGACCAGAAGCTTACATCTCCGCCGTATTCAATATAATAGTGTTTATATGGGAAAGATTGAGCACTATGAATTATCCAGCCCGGTCCCCCGTATACTCTAAAATTTTTGTACGCCTGATATGAAAAAAACACATCGAAAGCTTCAAAGCTTGGGTTAACTCTAACAAATCCCGGATTATTTATTAAAAACTCATCTCCAAGATGGGATGAAATATGATAAGTTCTAAATCTCCATGCCCATTTATTGTAAGCATAAACTAGAGGTATACCTAAATAATAATCGGAATTAAATTGAGCCGTTCCTCCTCCAATATTTGGACTAGGGTTCATATCAAAAACTGACCACATCCCTGCTTCAATTCCGATTTGAAGATCTCCGCCTCTTACATCCAACCATCTGAAAATAGGAAAGTCATCACCTAAAGAGAAAGTAATTTCTTTCCCGCTTAATAAACCTCCTAATTTTTCGCCTCCTCTATATCCAAAAGAATAAATCACTTGCCTTGGATTTGCGATCATTGGCTGAAAAAGTGTTGTGGTTTGGGGAAACCATATTCCATTTACCGATGGTCTATTTACATATTTTTCTCTAATTTCTTTTTCTTCAGGAGGTACTCCATTTACTACAACAACTCTTTTAACACCCGGAACTTCTTTTAAAAAAGAGACTATAGAATCTGCATACATAGCATTTTTAGGCATATTTGCAAGCCAAACATTTCCATCTTTTACCATAACTACAACTTTATATTCATAATAGTGCATATCAACAAGAGCTTGCAGATAACCCTCAAAATACTCATCATCATTTTTATCTAAAATTTCTTCAGGGATATTATCAGCTCTTCTAATAGCTGCGACATCATCTGCGAATACAAATGTTTGGAATACAATAAATAACAAAAATAATTTTAACTTCATCTTTTCTCCTACCCTGCTCTAATCATTTCTATAAATAGTTTAAATAATTAAAATCAATTAATTATTATTTTAAATAAATAGTATTTCTAATATTTTTAAAAAAAAGGAGTAAGTATGTCAGCCCACCCAAGTTTTTCATCAAATCCGGATCAAAGTCCGCATAAATATTTTAAAAATTTACTTTTAAAGTTTAAAAAGGAAATAAAAAAAAACACTGAAAAAACTTATTTAGAAGAAAAAATGGAAGATCTTATAAATGCAGCCAAACAGATGATATATATCGACAGTCCTAAAAATAGCATCTTTCATAAACCGGAGACTCAAAAAGCTATAGAAAAAGTTTTCAGTGAATTTGACAGATATATTAGAGAAGACATATCAAATCAAGACCTTTTAGATTCAATAGAAATACTAGAAGAATTGATAGATGAATATGAAATATATTAAAAAAACATTGAATTTTTCATTCATTTTTTTTAATATATATGAATAATTTATTGGGGCAGTAGCTCAGGTGGTTAGAGCAGAAGACTCATAATCTTTTGGTCGCGGG
>MGLU01000065.1:0-120 GCA_001796155.1 Chlamydiae bacterium RIFCSPHIGHO2_12_FULL_27_8
CCTCTTCCAGTTGCAAGGGCAGCTATGCTTGACAACTTTCCAAAAATATCCAGCTTAAGAATCCTAGGCATAACTTACATAGCTCAATATATTCCATGGTTTCTTTTTGACTACATTCTT
>MGLU01000065.1:191-4969 GCA_001796155.1 Chlamydiae bacterium RIFCSPHIGHO2_12_FULL_27_8
TTATTTTAAAGACTTTTATGATAAATTTGATAAAAAAAATCATTTTTCATCTTTAAAAATCGTTCTTATATTAACACTTATAGCTTTTACTCTATCAGAAACTAGTTTTTATATTGATTGGGATGTTTTGGAATATACCCCTATAATTAGGTATTGGTTTACTCCAACGACTTTTGCTACTGTATTAGGAATATCAATCGGAATGTTTTACTCTAGAATTCCTCATATCTCTTTCATTACGTTATGTTATTTTTTAGGATCTGGTACGATGTTAGTATCTATTTTTATCTTTTTATACTTTTCCTCAGCTCATAATGCAGAATCATTAGTAATACCCATGGGATATTTTGCAATAGTTGGTGGTCTTTATCTTCCCTTTGTAGCGGATACAGTTATTAAAATGGTTGGATCAAAAAGAAAAGCTTTCGGTTCAGCTTTAATAGAATTTTGTGCTGTAATAGCTACTGGTATTGCATGGTTTATTTCATATTTTACAAAAAATTTAATACTTTCAATTTTAATTATTTTATTTATATTATTCCTTTCAGCAGCTTTACTCCAAAAAAGATCGGAAAAATTACAATCACAATAATTTCTAAAATAGATTAATTAAACTTTTAATTTTTCTATTAAATTTTTATGTTTGATTTTATGAAGAAAAAAATAATTTTGTTTACTAAAATTTTCTCCAACATAAGATTTAACTTCATGTATTTTTCCATTATTAGGGATAAATGATAAATACCCTAATTCATGAAATATATTAATAACTTGATTTGGATGATAATCATAATGAATTGACCATTCATGAAATAATTCAATGAAAATAACTGGCAAAAATCTTTTAATAGAATTTAGAGCCCCTAAAATAACATTTAATTCAGCACCTTCAACATCACACTTAATAAAATCTAATTTATCCAATTCAATCTCATTAATAAAAGAATCTAGCGTTTTTACAACTACTTCTTCCTTTTGCATATTTTTATATTCAATAATATTTTTATTTGAACTTAAGGCAGCTGTTTCAGGAGAAAAATATAATGATTGTTTACCATTAAAATTAGATAATCCAATATTAAAAATATTTACATTCTTTAAATCGTTAAAATTAATATTTTCTAAACAATATCTATATAATTCAGAAATGGGCTCAAATGCATAGATAAATGCTTTAGGGTATTTTTTTCCAAAAAGCATTGAATACCATCCAATATTTGCACCAATATCTAAAATAATCATATCATCAACAATGATCTGATTAATTATTTCCAATTCATCTTTTTCATATTCAAAAAAATTAATTTTTTCAAAAGGCACTCCTCTCATATCAGTTCCATCAAAAATTATTTTGATATTGTCTTTTCTTGTATGAAAAATAATTTTTTCATCCTCTATTTCGATTTTTGAGATATCAGTTTTGTTAATATATTTCGAATAATCAAATAAAATTGAATTATAAAAATTCATTTCATCTAAAAATTGATAGAAATTAATTTCATTATTAGTAAATTTTTTTCTTGTTTCAAATAACAAATTTAACTTTTTTCTGGCATGAAATTTTTCTAATATTGATCTATATGTTTTAATTAAAACTTGAAAATTTCCCAATATTACCTCAACAATTTAATATAACTTTTTTTTGCTAACTGAACAAAATTTTGTTCAATAATTTCCTCTAAGGTTTTATCTAGTGAATTAATTCCTATATTACATAAGTCTTTATATGCTTGTATTATTCCAGCTGCTATTAATGCTATCGTTAATTGTATCAAATAAGGATCAATATTTTCCCTGTCACCGTCAAAATTTACTGGAAATCCACTGTTAACCAAGAAAATATTGTCTATTAATAAATCATCATGACAATTATTGTTTTCTTTAATTTTTTTTCTTAAAAATACTGAATCAAATTCTCTATCAGAAGATGATATGCTTACTAATATTGTTCCGGGAGTAAGAGCATCGTGTGATGAACAATTAATACTTGTAGTTCCTGTACAACCTATAATAAGAGGATATTCTGATATCAATTCTTCAAAACTTTTAGATGATAATTTCGAATTCGCATCTTTAATATCATATTCATCCACAATCATTGACTCGGACAACTTTTTTTTCATTGCTTTTCCAATAGCTCCAGACCCAATAATTAAAGCTTTATCTCTTTTAATATTTTTCTTTTCTAGGCTGTAAAACAAGCGATCTGATGCAGCCTGAGCTATCATAGGAGACTCAACATTAAGTTTCAGAGGAGATCTTGCAACATTTATAACTGGAAAATTTATTTTTTTATTTTTAATCGCATGATATCCAGCACTGGTTTGCTCTATTGCTACTATCTTTTTGTCTATTTTATAATTTGAAAGAACTTCAATACATTTTCCCCCATCATCTAAAACAATAATTTGATCATATTTATCTGATGAAATGTCTTCTAACTGGGATTCAATAAATTTTTTTACTATATCAGCAAAAGTATTATCGTATGATTCATGTGAAAAATAACGAAAACTATCTTTGATGACTGAAATATTATCCTCAATCATTTCATTGAATACCTCTTCGCAAGTAGAATAACATTTTCCAACAAGAGCTACATTTTCTGATTTTAATCCTAACTTATAAAAGGATCTAAACATTGAATGTGTAGTTTCTAATATATGTTGAACACCTATTATTTTAACTTTTGAAAAATCTAAATCTATATTTTGATTTATTAAAAGTTCAACTAATGGTAGTTCTAACAAATTCATATTTTATACATTTATTAATTGTTTTTTTAATTCTTTAACTTCAAATAATTTTTTTATACTTGGGAATACTGATTCTAAGTTTGAGCAATAAGGACTTAAATTAGGATCACTAACAGGTTCAAGGGTATAAACGGGAATTCCTATTGCAATAGCATATCCAATTTCCATAACTGCTGCTTTTCCGATATATTGGTCGATATTTGCAACAACTAGAAAAGTAGATCTTCTAATTTTTGCAAATACAGAGTCTTGTAATATTCTTGGATTGTCAATTACGTCTGAATCAAGCACTATAAATTCTTCATCGGGATTTATTGCTTTTTCTCCATGTGGAGATAAAACTGCAATATGATTTTTTTTCAAAAAATCTTTCAAAAAATAAATCTCTTTTAAATGTTTTCTAAATGATCCGCTAATGACGGTAAAAATACTAGAGTTGCAATTACAGGAAGTACCAATAAAATCAATATTTTTTTTCATTTTTTTTCTCCTTGTATTTTTTTCAGGTTAGTTTGATAAATCTCTTTTAGATTATTTTCAACAAAATAATAAGCTTCACCTTGAGCAAATAATAATTTAGAATTTTCAAATTCTTCTAAAGTTACCCATTTAAAATCGAGATGCTCTTCTTTATTGATGGAAACATCATCGTCAGATGGAAATAGAGCATGAAAAAGGTAAAGACCATATTCTCCATCAGATTCAGTATAGCTTCTGGCTCTTCCTAAAAAAGTAAAATCTTTTTCTGAAAACTGTAATTTAAGCTCTTCTTTTAATTCTCTTAATAGCCCTTCAAGAGGAGTTTCATTATTGTCTAATTTTCCTCCTGGAATTCCCCAAAGCCCAAATTGTGCATCTTTCCGAGCTCTTTGCAAAATCAATATTTTATCTTCCTTTTGTAAAAAACATGTAACGACAATCTTTTTTAAGATATTATTTGAAGGCCAAAGTGAAATATACTTAAACTTTTTATTTTCTAAATAAACATTTGTCATATATTTTCAAATACTAATATCCTTATTCTTTGCTGAAATTTTATCAATAAAATGAATAATTGACTATAATTACCTAAATTACTAGTTAGATAATTTGATAGTCAAAGACTTATGATTATATTCAAAAAATCTTTTTGATAAAAAGATTCCTCAAATTCAACAAACATCGGCCATAGCCGAAGGAGGAACCATGAATAACTTTTATCAGTAAACTATTTTGTTTATTTTATGAGACGTATATGTTCACTTCATACCTTTAAAAACCATAAAATTTTTTTTATTTTAAATAATTTAAATTTTATATTGCCTTTTATGTCAAAAAAACTATACATAGGACTGTTTTGCTCTGAAAGAAATTATAATTCAAATCTGCTAGAGAATTTAAAGATATTTAGAAACTACAGACAATCTTGTGGAGAGGTATTTAAGAAAATTAAGATTTTAAAAAAAATGGTCCTGACAGATGGTGCTATATTAATTTATATGCTCTTTTTTTTGTTGCTTTCTTCTATATCATTCTGTTTACGAGAATAACTTGACCAAAGAAAAAAGACTATACTTGAGGCTATTTCAACAACGACTAAACTTATAATAAGACGCATTGTCGGTATAGAAATTTTTAAAATAAGACAAGTTAGAATCCACAAAAGTGCTATTAAAGAGCATAAAGATGTAGTATATCCAGAAGCGAGCCCAGTCCTTCGATTTGGTAAAGTTTTAAATGGCTTTACATCCTTTGTTAAGATATCTTTTAAAGTTATTTTTTTCATATAAAATCCAACAGTAATTATTAGCTCAATTGCTACGTTTAGAAATGTAACAAATTTTTATTTTTAAATATACATCGTAACTCTTGTCTTTTAAAAAATGAAAATTATTTATATCAAAAAAAATATACATATTAACTACTATTGGACCAAAACACCAATAAAATTGAGAACAAATCATTTATTTTAAATAAAATCGTAACATGTCAAAAACATCTGGTAATTTTATAAAATTTTTTTAAAAAATCATAAAAAATATT
>MGLU01000066.1 GCA_001796155.1 Chlamydiae bacterium RIFCSPHIGHO2_12_FULL_27_8
TTCAAAATATTTTTTATGATTTTTTAAAAAAATTTTATAAAATTACCAGATGTTTTTGACATGTTACTTTCACTTCTTGTACCATAACTTTTTTTTCGCAAACCTAACTAATAAAAGATATTTAAATTAATTACTTACATTATTAATACAAATATTTTTAAGAAATGTTAATAAATAGCAAATTATGCTATAATTAATTATTAACAACAAATAAAGGTTAAATTATGTCATACCCGATTCCTTCATTATCTACGCTATGTTATGCTGAAATGCGACTGGAACAGGCAGCTTTAGCGATAAAACCCCTGCACAAGGATTCTTTAACAGTTCTAGCTTTAAATGAAGTAGTGAAATCAGGTAAATTTCCTGAGATGCCGGAAGGTATGAAGCGACAATTGCACGCCCGTCTAATTGTTTTATCAGAAAGACAAAAAAAAGAATTACGAATTTTCAGAAAATGTATTAATTATTGCACTCCTCAAGAAGCTTTAAAAACAGCAGTTCTAGAAGGTTCTAATGATGCTGTTTTGTGGCTGCTAAATTATAGAAGATATCAAATTGATCTACAATTCACCTATGACGATGATCTTTCTGATGGTAGGACAGCGTTTCATTTGGCTGCTTCAAGTGGTCATGAAGGTGTAGTCAGATTATTATTGGAAAATGAAGATGTTATAAATAATATAAATTTACAAAATAGACAGGGTACGACAGCTCTTCATTTGGCTGCTTCAAGTGGTCATGAAGGTGTAGTAAGATTATTATTGGAAAATGAATATGTTATAAATAATATAAATTTACAAAATGTAAATGGTGAGACAGCACTTCATTTAGCTGCTTCAAATGGTCATGAAGGTGTAGTAAGATTATTATTGGAAAATGAAGATGTTAGAAATAATATAAATTTACAAGATTTTTGGGATATGACAGCATTTTATTTGGCTGCTAGATATGGTCATGAAGGTGTACTCAGATTATTATTGGAAAATGAAGATGTTAGAAATAATATAAATTTACAAAATAGAAATGGTATGACAGCTCTTCATTTGGCTGCAGACAGAGGCTTTGAAAGTATAGTCAGATTATTATTGGAAAATGGATATCATATAACTTCGAATGATTTACGATTTTTGAGATCTGGTCATAAATTATTAATAGCTAAATATTTTTTAAGACAAAATAGATCTACAATTGCACCTGCTGTTACTGCTGCTGTTGCAGTGTATGTAGTGTATGCTGTAGCGTCTCTTTTATATAGATTCCAACAGTCTTTTACTAAATAAGAATGGAAAAACATCTTAAATTCATAAGACCACTGCATCATTGATGAACTGATAAAATATATTTGGGTCCGTATCTATTGAACAGCAAAATCAAATTAAATAAATTGAGATTAATGCGGATCTATAAGAATAGGCAGCTTATTTTTTTTAAATTGATCTTCAGCTTCTTTTGCAGTGCATTTTTCACATTGATAAATTTTAAGTCCTAATTCTTTTACAAATAGAAACAGTTTAGGTTTAATGTTTTTTACAATTATTGCAGAGACATGCTGCGCAATTGCATTTTCTAAAATATTTTTAAATTTTTCAATATTATTTTCTTTATACTTCAATACCTGCCACGTATCATTTTTTAGATCAATTAATAAAAAATGATCAGACTTGCTGAAATTTTCACTAATAGAGCAGTTGATATCTTCACCTTCAGTAGGAATCAATATTTTCATAATCTTACCTAAACTTCAAAATAACAAATTTATATAAAATTGCAACTTAAAAAATATTGTAGCCAAAAAGTTAAATTTGTATTTTTTTAAAAATAATTATAATATTTAGCAAAAAAAAATTTATATGAGCATTATTTTTTCAGAATCCGTAGCTATAAATAGAACTTTTTCTAAAATAAAAAAATTCCATACGCAAAACAGTAATATTGATTTTCTTTTAAAAATAAATAAAATAGCACTATTTATTTTATTTAGCTTTTCATCATCATGCTTTATAAGCTACAGCATTTATTCAATATCCGGTCAGATTATTTTAGGTTTTGGAATTATTTCTGCTTTAACATCATTTTTATTTTATATTAGTTATATTATTTTAATTTTAAAAAAAAATTCTTTAGAAGAGGTAAAGGAAACTGAAATTTCCAGAATAATAAATAAATTAAACCGACATAATAAAACTCATACGGTCATTTCATCAGATCATATAGGTATAATAGAAAAAAAAGAGTTTAAAAATATTGAAAAGATCTTTGTTTTTGAAAATGTAAAAAATGATTATTTTTCATTTTATGAATTTTTAAATAATTTAATAAATGAAGGTTATTTAGATAATGAATTTAAAATTAAAGAGAGTTATAAAAATAAAATTTTAATAATTTTTAAAAACACTCAGATTGATATAGAAAAATATAATTTTGAAGCATTTAATTTATTATTATATTTCAAATCGATAAATCAAGAGGAAGTTCATATTTTAAAGGGAGAAAAAGATCAATTTTCTATAAATAAAAGATTTTTACCTTTTAAAAAACAGGGAGAAAAGTACAGATTATATGAAACGGAAATAAAAAAAATTGATAATAAAAAAAGGTTTTCCAAACATTTTATTTTAACAGATAAAGAGAAAAAGTTTTATAGCAATAAAGTGTTCTGCAAACTACTTGAACAATTTTTATCTACATTACCTATTTCTCTTTTTATTGAAGACTTATCAAAAAAAACTACATATTGTTTTTCCAATCATTTTATTGATTATGATGTTGATTTAGATCCATTATTGAATATGAACTGCTCAAAGATTTTTTTAAAAAAATCAAAAAAAGCTTTTTTACAACAATCTTTAAGAAACCATCTTCCAAAAATATTGGTAAATAAAAAGATCGAAGAGGTCCATGATATATTTTTAAAATTAAAAGAATTCTTAAATTTAAGATCTCAAATCCTTCTAGAAGATTTAAAAAAGATATTTTTAGATCAAGATTTTGATTATAAAAAAGCGGAACTCGTTTTTAATATTTTAAAACTTCAAAATTTTTTAATAAAAAACAAAAGTAAAATTGAAATTTTCAGACAAGTAAATATTACAAATTCCAGCTATAAAATTTTTATAAACGAAAAAATAAATAGTCTCTATTTAAAGCTTTTTTTTAATAAAGCTATTGACGTTTTATAGATCAAGCAAATGATTGATTTTTTTTTCAAAATTTAGTCTGAAATCCTGTTTGCCTAATTTGTCAGTAGGCATATATACAACTTCTACCTCTACAGAATATTTTTGTGAATAAACGGTATAAATATTGTTGTCTTTTTCTATTTTGATTATTAATGATCCGGAACCTAACTCTTCGTGAAGCCTTGGATCATTTAAAATTTTTATAATTTCTTCTTTTGATTGATAAAATGGTGGTAAAACAGAAAAACAGTTTATTGTGAAAAAGATAGCTGTAAAAATAATTTTTCTCATTTCTTACTCCTAAAAAAATAAAAGATCCATTTTCTTATTTCCATAATAAAAAAAGCAATAAAAAACATAGATATAGGATATAGCCACAAATTGATTTTCATATGAGATGTTAAAAATATATCAGAAAGAATGTATACAGCAAGAAGCTGCAGAATTAACCCCAAAACAATTCCTAAATAAATATAGGGGTTAATAGAAAAACTTCTTTTTAAATTTTTGAAAAAAGGTTCCTTTTCCTTTTGTGCCTGAATACCATTTGCCCACTGCATCAACACAACTGATGTAAAAGTAATAGTTAGTGTTAAAGAATATGGATAAATTTTTAATACATGTTTAAATAATAAAAAAGAAAATAAGCCTGCAAAAAGACCAAAAAGTAAAATATTTATAATTTGATAAAAATCAAAAAATACTTTCGATGCTTTTTTAGGCATTTTCTCCATTACACTTTCTTCTTCTTTTGCAAAAGGAAATGTTTTATCCTGAACACCATCCGTCACAATATTAATCCATAATATCTGAAGAGCCGTAAGAGGAAGGGGTAAATTAAAAAATATTGAAGCACTAATTAAAAAAAGCTCTTGAAGACCGGTAGACAATAAATAATAAATTACTTTTCTAATATTTGAGGTTATTATTCTACCTTGTTTTATAGCCTCAATAATTACATTTAAATTGTTATCCTGAATTATCATTTTAGAAACATTTTGAGCAGCTTGAGTACCATTTCCCATTGCGATTGAAAGATCTGCTTTTTTTAAAGCAGGAACATCATTAACACCATCTCCGCTTACAACAACAATTTCTTTGTGTTCCTGTAATACTTTTATAATTCTAAGTTTATGTTCAGGTAAAATTCTTGCAATAACAGTTGTTTTTTTGAGATCTTGAAATAGTGTTGTATCATCCATTAGATTCATTTCTTCACCGGTTAAGAGTGAATCTTTATCTGAAAAAATCATTACTTCTTTAGCTATTGTTTTTGCAGTTAGAGGAAAATCTCCTGTAAGCATCATTGTTTTTATACCTGCTTTTTTTGCAAGTAAAACAGCTTCTTTTACATCTTTTTTTGGAGGGTCCAAAAATCCTATTAACCCTAAAATTTTAATCTGCCATTTTTCATTAATTATGCCCCCTTCGCCAACCGCAATAACTCTAAAACCATTGTCTGACATTTGAATCATTTTTTCTTCAAGCTCAATAAGATTTTCTTTGTTTATAGCAATTTTTTTTAAGGACTCAAACGCTCCTTTTACAAAAAGTTTTTCTTCATTTTCTATTTTATTTAATGATCCCATCATTCTTTCATTAACATCAAAAGGAAAGCTTTTAAGCTGAGGGTATTTTTTTTGAATTTTAGAAAAATCTTTTATCCAATTTTGAACTGCCAAATCTAAAGGATCTATAGTTTTAAGATCGCTACAAAGAGCTGAGGCTTCTTTAAGCTTTTCTTCATTATATGAAAAACTATCTTTAACAATGAGTTTTCCTTGAGTAATGGTACCGGTT
>MGLU01000067.1:0-3488 GCA_001796155.1 Chlamydiae bacterium RIFCSPHIGHO2_12_FULL_27_8
ATTCCTTTGGATAATGAAGTTAAGAGAAGAGGAAAAGCTGCAATTGATGGTGTTGGCTCAAGACTTGGTAAATCTTCCGGTTCTACTGTTACACAAGGATTTCTGCTTATTTTTACAACACTTTCAGCGTCAGCTCCTTATATTGGGATACTATTTATATCTATTTCAATAATATGGCTGTTTGCAACTGTTTCTTTAGGTAAACAGTTCAAAATAGTTAATAAAGAAAAACCTGTAAAAGATCCGTATTTGAAAAAGGAAGCTCTACAGCAGTACTTACCTTTTATGAACAAGAATAATAAAGAACAAGCAGTAAAATAATATAATTAATAATAATTTTATATTTTTCCTTTATTAATAATAATCATTATAATATCTACACAATTAAACACTAATAGTCATTTTATATGTCTTATTTAATAAATTTTATCATCGAACATGCTCAGCATGCACATTACATTATATTTTTTTCACTTATTTTGGCAGGTTTCTCAGTACCTATAAGTGAGGATTTAATGATAATACTTGGAGCTACTCTTGCTGCTACTGTAATTCCTAAAAATACAACAATACTATTCACTTCAATTTTTTTAGGAGCATATATATCAGACTGGATGGTTTATTTCATTGGAAGCATTTTAGGGATAAAATTATGGAGATACAGATGGTTTAAAAAAACTTTTCCTAAAAAGAAATTAGCTAAAATCAAGCTTTTTTATAAAAAGTATGGTTTTTACACACTTTTGATTGGACGATTTATACCTTTTGGTGTTAGGAACTGTTTGTTTTTTACTGCAGGTATAAGCAAAATGAATAAAATTAAATTTGGTATTTCTGACGGGATAGCATGTTTTACATCCAATATTGTATTGTTCACAACAGCATTTTACTTTGGTAAAAATTATACTATTTTCATAAAATATATGAAAAAAATTAATGTAATAATTTTTGCAGTATTTGTAGTTACTCTAATAATCATTACTTTGTATTATAAAAGAAAAAAGGCTAAAATAAAAAAATGTTAACTATTTCAAATGCAATTTCAGCACTGCGCTTTCCCCTCGCATTATTATTTTTTTCTCACAATATTTATTTAAGATTTGTATCAATAATACTCGCTATGATTACAGACGGCATAGATGGTTATTTTGCTAGAAAATTTAAATCTGCAACAAAATTTGGAGCTTATTTTGATCCTGCAATGGATAAATTTTTTGTATATTTTGTCTTGTTTTTATTTTTAATTGAGAAAAAAATAAATATATATTTTGGTCTTATGACAATTTCAAGAGATTTTGCTCTTTTTCTTTTCGGTATTTTTTTACTTATTACAAAGAGATGGTCAACTTATGAAGTAAAACCTGTACGTTGGGGAAAAATCACAACTGCTTTGCAATTTTTAACATTAATAGGTTTAAATTTTAATATTAACTTTCCAATGTATTATTATTTAATTTTTGTGCTTCTCTCACTGCTTGCATTAATTGAAATGTTTTTTACTTCAAAATATACTAACAAATAATTTTTTCTTATCTTAAATAATTTAAAGCTATATTATTATAAAGAAATAGTGAGGATTAAATGAAACATATGAAAGAATCAATTTTTTTATCTGCAATCAGATCTTTTTGCAATACACTTTTGGGAACTATAGGAATATTTTTTGGATTTATTCCAATTCTGATTATTGTATCATTTTTTTCTACAACAACAGAAGATCTTTCAAAAAACAAGATAGAGTTTTTACCTAATCATTTGGGAGAATCTAAAATTCTGCCTGCATCAACACCTGCTGTACTACAACTATATATTACAGGTACAATTGGAATGGATTTTAAAGCTCAAGATATTAACAGCCAGCTTTTGGAAAGCAAAAGAGGTATGTTTAGAAAAGATAGAGTCAAAGCAATTTTACTTTATATAAATTCTCCCGGAGGAACAGTTGTAGATTCTGATAATATTTATAGAAGTATTTTATCTTATAAACAAAAATATAAAGTTCCTGTATATGCTTTTGTAGAAGGACTTTGTGCATCCGGCGGTATGTACATAGCTTGTTCAGCAGATAAAATTTATTCTTCTCCTGTGGGGTTAATAGGTTCTGTGGGAGTAAGAATGGGACCATTTTTTAACGTTTATAATACAATGGAAAAATATGGAGTAAAATCTGAAACGTTAGTTAGCGGAAAAGACAAGGATGCTTTAAATCCATTTAGAAAATGGAAAAATGATGAAGATAAGTTCTATCAAGGAATAAGCGATTATTATTACAGCGTTTTTATAGATATAGTATCTAATTCCAGAAAAATAGATAAAAATGATCTTCTTAATAATTATGGGGCTCATGTATTTGATCCAATAAAAGCAAAAGAATACAAATACATAGACGAAGCAAATATGAGCTATGAAGATACCCTGCTTGATTTAATAAAAGAAGCAAAAATAGATCCGAATAAACCTTACCAAGTAGCAACTTTAATACCTAAAAAAAATTGGCTGACACCTATAACCGGAAAAGTTTTAATATTTTTTAAAAGTATGTTCAATTCAATTTTTTTTGATAAAAGCGTAACTCTACAATAAGTGATGGGAAAAATTTTTATATTTGACGCAGTAAATTATCTTTTCAGGTCTTATTATGCAATAGGGCCAATGACAAATAATGAGGGATTTTCCACATCTGCCCTATATGGATTTATAAGAACTATTAAAAAAATAATTACAGATTTTAAGCCCGAATATATGGCAATAGTTTTTGATGGAGAAAAAGGCTCTGCTTCTAGAAAAGAGATTTTTTCCGCTTATAAAGCAAATAGAGCAAAAGCTCCGTTAGATCTATATGCTCAATTTGAAAAAGCTTTTGAATTTTGCACTTTAGCAGGTTTGAATCCGATTAAAATAGATAACTTTGAAGCAGATGATACAATGGCTGCAATAGCTGATTTATCAAAAAAAAATAATTTTATTTCATATCTCTGCACATCTGATAAAGACTTAATGCAGCTTGTAGATGAAAATACATTTGTACTACAAGTTCATAAAAACAATCTTATTTTTGATAAAAATACGGTTAAGGAAAAATATGGAGTTTACCCAAATCAGATTTTAGATTTTTTATCTATTGTGGGAGACAATTCAGATAATATACCCGGAATTGCCGGGCTTGGACCAAAGGGAGCGATTTTTCTTTTAGAAGAATTTGGATCATTAGACAATATTTACAACAATTTGGATAAAATAGCAGAAAAGAAAAAAAATATTCTTTTAAGTGAAAAAGAAAATGCAGAAATCTCTAAAAAACTGGCAACATTAAATTTAGATGTAAAAATTCCAAATGAGATAGACGCATATAAAATAAAAAAAGAAAATAGTGAAAAACTTAAAGAATTTTATAAAAAAATGAATTTTTTATCTTTTTTAAAAGATTTGGAAAATGTACCTACTTTTGATTTTGAAAATAAAAAGGAAGAATACATTTTAATAAATGA
>MGLU01000067.1:3528-3780 GCA_001796155.1 Chlamydiae bacterium RIFCSPHIGHO2_12_FULL_27_8
CAAAAGGAAATTGCCATTGATAGTGAAACTACAGGCTTAGATATAATAAATTCTGAACTTGTAGGTGTTGGATTCTGCTATGAAAATTTCAAAGCATATTACCTACCCCTAAATGGAAATATTGATAAAAATTTAATTTTAGAAAAATTAAAAGATCTTTTAGAAGATGAAAATATTTTTTTCTATGGTCATAACATAAAATATGATTATCATATTTTTTTAAACCATAACATAAAAATAAAAAACATTTCT
>MGLU01000067.1:3866-5963 GCA_001796155.1 Chlamydiae bacterium RIFCSPHIGHO2_12_FULL_27_8
AAAATTTCCACTTACTGCTGTGAAGATGTTGATTATACATACAGATTAAAAAATGTTTTTCAAAAAATTTTAAAAGAAAAAAATTTGGAAACAATTTTATATGACATTGAAATTCCATTAATTTTTGTTTTAGTTGATATGGAAAGAAAAGGGGTTTACGTAAATAGAGAAAAACTTTTAGAAATGTCAAAAGAGCTAAAACATCAAATTAATCTTTTAGAAGGAGAAATTTTTTCTTTAGCAGGGAAACAATTTAATATAAATTCTCCAAAACAATTATCAGAAATATTGTTTGTAGATTTAGGTCTTCCCTCTTTTAAAAAAAACTTTTCAACTTCAGCAGATATTTTAGAAAAATTAAGAGGAAAATCTGAAATCATTGATTATATAATTAAATATAGAGAATTTAACAAACTTTTAACAACTTATGTAGATTCTCTTCCTAATCAAATTAATTCTAAAACAAATAGAGTGCATACAACTTATCTTCAAACCGGAACTGCAACAGGAAGGCTTTCTTCTATAAATCCAAACCTTCAAAACATTCCAATCAGGACTGAAGAAGGTAAAAAAATAAGAGAAGGATTTGAGCCTCAAAAAAATTATAGCTATGTTGCTTTTGACTATTCTCAGATAGAATTACGACTATTGGCACACTTTTCTGAAGATGAAAATTTAATTCAAGCTTTTAATTCCAATGAAGATATCCACTCTTATACTGCATCTCTTGTATTTAATGTAGATATTAAAGATGTTACGGCTGATCAGAGAAGAAAAGCAAAAGCTGTAAATTTTGGTATTTTATATGGGCAGAGTGCATTTGGCTTATCTGAACAATTAAATATTACAGTAAAAGATGCAAAAAATTTTATTGAAACTTATTTTGCAAGATATAAAAGAATAAAACCATATCTAGAAGAGTGCATTGAAAGAGCACAAAAATATAAAGTTTCACATACCTTAACAAAAAGACAGCGTCCAATTTTAGAAATAGACAACAAAAATCCAATGATTAGACAAGCGGCTGAGAGGCTTGCTATTAATACACCACTTCAAGGAACAGCGGCTGATTTAATAAAAATTGCTATGATTAAAATTTTTGCTGAGACTAAAAAAAGAGATTTAAAAGGATTTATGGCTCTTCAAATTCATGACGAACTTGTTTTTGAAGTTTTAGATAGTGAAGTAGATATTTTTAAAAAATTTGTAAAAGAGATTATGGAAAATGTTTTCAAATTAAAAGTTCCATTAACTGTAGATATAGAAGTAGGCAAAAGTCTTTCAGAATGTTAAAAATAGCAATTACAGGAAATATTGCCGCAGGCAAATCTTCAGCATTAAAAATTTTTAAAGAAAATAAGGGTTTTACTTTAAATGCAGACAAGATTGGGCATAAACTTTTAAATGAAGAAGTAATAAAAACAAGAGTTATTAATCTTTTTTCGGATCAGATCCTAACCCAAGGTAAAATAAATAGAAAAAAACTAGCTAAAATAGTTTTTTCAGATGAAAAAAAATTAGACAAGCTTGAAAAGCTTTTACATCCAAAAATTTTTAATGAGATAAAAAAAGAGTATAAAAAAAATTTTAATAAAAAAAATTTTAATTTTTTTGTTGTTGAAGTTCCTCTACTATTTGAATGCAAAAAACAGGACTTTTTTGATATAATCATTACAATAATTGCAAAAGATATTGTTGCAAAAAAAAGAGCTAATCTTCAAGATTATATACTTCGAAAAAAAAGACAATTATCCCAAAAGGAACTTGAAGAACTATCCGATTATGTAGTTTTAAACAACCAAGATAAAAATTCTTTTAAAGAAAAAATTTTAAAAATTATCAAAAATATTTTAAGGAGTCACGTTAAATGAGCGAAGAAAACATCATGCAATCAAAAGACAGACTTAACGATTATGCAAAAGTTACAAAAGTATCTGAACTTCAAAGAATGAATATTACGCAGCTGCAAGAATATGCAAAATCTGTTGGGGTTGAAAACATAGGTTCATTAACAAGATCTCAAATTGTATTTGAAATAGTAAAAACAATTTCTTGTTCTGAAGATGAGGTTTTATACGGAGAAGGTGTTTTAGAAAT
>MGLU01000067.1:5978-8312 GCA_001796155.1 Chlamydiae bacterium RIFCSPHIGHO2_12_FULL_27_8
TGGTTTTTTAAGATCTCCAAACTACAATTATTTATCTTCTGCTGAAGATATATATGTCTCTCCTGCCCAAATTAGAAAATTTGGATTAAAAAAAGGAGATACTCTTTATGGAACAATTAGAGCTCCAAAAGAAAAAGAAAAGTATTTTGCAATGCTGAAAGTTGAAACTATCAACAAGAAAAAACCGGACGAATTAAAAGAGAGAGTTTTATTTGAAAATTTGACCCCATTATATCCTAGCCAAAGAATAATAATGGAAACGACAAAAGAAAAACTAGGCACTAGAGTTTTAGATTTAGCGGCTCCAATTGGAAAAGGTCAAAGAGGAATGATTGTCTCTCCTCCAAAAGCCGGCAAGACAATTTTAATTCAAAACATTGCAAATTCTATCGAAGTTAATAATCCTGAAATTTACTTGATTGTTCTTCTAATAGATGAAAGACCTGAAGAAGTTACCGACATGATCAGAACCGTTAAAGGAGAAGTAGTTTCTTCTACATTTGATGAACCGCCTGAAAGACACGTACAAATAGCTGATATGGTTATTGAAAAATCAAGAAGACTTGCTGAAAGCGGAAAAGATGTTGTTATATTATTAGATTCTTTAACAAGGTTAGCAAGAGCATATAATACAGTTCAGCCTCATTCCGGAAAAATTTTAACAGGTGGTATTGACGCAAATGCACTTCACAAACCTAAAAGATTTTTTGGTGCTGCAAGAAATATCGAGCAAGGCGGATCACTAACTATCATTGCTACAGCACTTGTTGATACAGGCTCTAGAATGGACGAGGTTATTTTTGAAGAATTTAAGGGAACTGGAAACATGGAGCTTGTTTTAGATAGAAGACTTGCTGACAGAAGGGTTTTCCCTGCGATTGATATTATTAAAAGCGGAACAAGAAAAGAAGATTTATTATACCATCCTGATGAACTTGAAAAAATATTTTTACTTCGTCAAGGACTTGCAGATTTAACTCCTCTTGATGCTATGAACCTGTTAAAAAGTAGATTAAAAAAGACAAATTCAAATGCTGAATTTCTTTTATCTATGAAAGAATAACTAAAATTAATACAATGAGGTTTGGGGGAAAACTAACCTTAGGGTTTTAATTATGAGGATTATATCATTAATTACATCAACTATCTTTGCGATATTTATTTTTACATGGGCATGGATTAATTATCCGGAAACTAGAACCTATGTAGCAAAACTTGCAAGCAGCAAGCAGTTTAATACATTGGAAGTTAGGTATTCTGCTGAATCCATAATGGAAAAATATAAAAAGGAACTTTTACAAGATGCAAATCATTCGTATTTGGATCCTGATTTAAAATTTCATCCATATCTTCTTTTAGAAGTTAAATTTAATAAATCTAATGATAAAACCGGTGAAGGTGTAATACTTTGGAGTTTAGTAGATGGGGAAATGGTAATAAGCACCGCTTCTTGGGATATGACTCATGGATTTAAAGATTGTATAGGGTCCGGTGCTGACAAAGATGATTTTAAAATTATCAATACCCTAGCTGCAAAAGGCGGATCTATGGATAGAGAAACCTTATCTAAAATTTTAAATATAGATAATGATGTATTGGATCACTGGTTAGACGGCTGCAGAAGAAAAAATTTAATAGTACAGGCAGGAAATAATTACAGGCTTCATTTTGAAAATCCAAAAATACAGGTATTGCCTGAAACAAAAATTGATCAGTCGATTGTAACAAAAGCAGGAAAATATAAGTCAAGAATTCCGAGAAAAATAAGACCTTCTCAAATTGAAAGCATAGCAAAATCAGCTTTTGGAAACGGTTTTACTATAAGAAAAAAAACTGAAATATATTTACCTGTATATAGCATTGTAGTACAAAATCCGGATGGATCTACTACTACTACATATATCAATGCTTTAAACGGCAAAAGGCTTTCTCAAAGCCATCATATAGAATAGTTTTGAAATAAATTTTCAACTAAAGTACAATTTAGATCTATATTTTGGAAAGATGGCTGAGCGGCCGAAAGCACGTCCCTGCTAAGGACGCATACCCTGTTAAGGGGTATCGAGGGTTCAAATCCCTCTCTTTCCGAATTTATCTTGTAAAAAGTCTTATCAAATCGTTCCGGATTAACCCTATTTGCTTGCGAAAGAATAAATCTCCTATTAGCTTCCGGAGTAAAGTCTAGATATTCATATATATAAAAAATTAATAAACCGGATTGTTGAAAAATTTAAAATTTATAACGGATCTTCCAGAAACTATAAAAAACGTGAAAATTTAACATCCTTAACATAAA
The DNA here is from genome assembly GCA_001796155.1 of Chlamydiae bacterium RIFCSPHIGHO2_12_FULL_27_8. Lineage (GTDB taxonomy): Bacteria > Chlamydiota > Chlamydiia > Chlamydiales > SM23-39 > O2-12-FULL-27-8. The sequence goes on from MGLU01000067.1 coordinate 8,275, forward strand.
CAGGTTGGGAAATTTCAGGTCTTTTTTTAGTGAGCACG
>MGLU01000068.1:0-16444 GCA_001796155.1 Chlamydiae bacterium RIFCSPHIGHO2_12_FULL_27_8
GATAAAGAGGCATTGAAGCAGTTAGTGTTTTTCCTTCCCCGGTCTGCATCTCTGCTATATTTCCATAATGCATTGCTATAGCACCGATCATCTGAACGTCATATGGAATCATGTCCCATTTCTGATTGTATCCTGATATATGAAATTCCTGACCTACCAATCTTCTGCATATATTTTTTACAAGAGCAAAAGCTTCAGGCAAAAGAGCTTCTAATGTTTCGCCATTATTGTATCTTTTTTTAAATTCAGATGTTTTAGATAAAACTTCTTCTTCACTTAGCTTTTGATAGCCGTCTTCAATTTCATTAATTAATTTTACGGTTTTAAAGTATTTTTTAATCTTTCTAGACTGATGAGTTCCGAAGATTTTTTTAAGCAAACCTAGCATTTTATAGACTCATTATTTTGTTATTATTTTATAGTAATTAATTTTTTATCTCAAGCTATCTTTAGTAGTAAGTAAAGATAAAAAATTTAATTTAAATGTTTAATTATTACATGTATATATTAATTTTTTTAATTTAAATTTTTTTTTGTTATTTATATTTTTTTCTTAAATTAGTAAAATATCTAAATAAAATTTGAAATTTGGTAAAAAATGTTAGAAGGTAGAAATCTTAAAATAAGAGCTATGAGAGACATAGATCTGCCTTCTTTGTATTTATTGATTGAAAAATCATATGTTCAAAATGAGTTTTTTATTAATAATTTAGAATCAGAGTACCATTTTAAAGAAAATTTTCTAAAAGACGGCTTTTGGTCTGAACATAGACAATTTGCTGTTATTACCAATTTAAAAAATGAAATTATAGGTTCAATTTATATGCAAAAATCGAATATTTTTGATTTTTGTGATCTAAAATATATTATTTTTGAAGAAAAAAATAGAGCTAGAGGGTACACGAAAGAAGCTTTATTTATTTTTTCAAATTTTCTTTTTTTGAAAAAAAATATAAATAGAATTCAGCTTGCCATTCCAAATTATCATAGAGCTTCAATAGCTATTGCACAAAAATGTTTTTTTACTTTTGAAGGTATTGCAAAAGAAGCAATGTATTTTAATGGTGAGTATTTAGATTTATGCATATATTCAAAACTTAAAAGAGATCTTGCTAAAAATTAAACTAAAATAATTTGCAGATAGGACAATTTTCTTTTTTATGTGATTTTGCTTTGCAAAATTCTCTTCCAAACAAAATAAATTGAAGATGTAGTTTTTTCCATGATTTTTTTGGAAAAATTTCTTTTAAATCTTTTTCAGTTGTTTTAACAGTTTTTCCATTTGTGAGTCCCCATCTTTTAGAAAGTCTATGAATATGAGTATCTACAGGAAATGCATCTTTATTAAATCCCTGGATCATTACAACTGAAGCTGTTTTATGTCCTACTCCCGATAGTGATTCCAGATCTTCAAAAGTATCCGGAACTTTTCCGTTATATTTTTCTAAAATGATTTTAGAAAGATTTTTTAAAGCTTTAGCTTTAGTTTTATAAAGGCCTATAGGTTTAATAATGTTTTCAAGTTCATGTAAATCAATTTTTACAAAATCTTTAGGAGTAGAAGCTTTTTTAAAAAGTGTTTTTGTTATTTCATTTACTTTTTTATCTGTAGCTTGTGCAGATAATACTACCGCAACTAAAAGCGTAAAAACATCGCTATGATCTAAAAATATCTTGGGATTTGGATATAATTTATCTAAAATTTTACAAATTATTTTTGCTTTTTCTTTTTTTGTCATTTTCCAATACAAAAGTTTTTGAAAATTGAAGATAAAATATCTTCAGTAATGTCAAAACCTATTATATCGTTTAAAGAATTTAAACAAAGTCTCATATCAAAAGAGAGAAATTCAGCAGAAATTTTTTGTAAATTTTCTCTGACATGTTTTAAATGTAAAATTGCTTTGTCTAAAGCATTTTTATGTCTTTGGTTTGTTAATAGAAGATCTTCTTCAAAAATATTTGGATTATTTAAAGAGATACTTTCGATTAAATCTTTTAGTTTCTCTATATTTATTTTTTGTTTTGCAGATATTTCAACTATATAATCGTGTTTTATTTCTTTTAGAGGTTTAGAAAGATCAATTTTGTTCCATGCTATTATAAATTTTTTATTTTTTAATAATTTTAAAAGTTTTTTTTCTTCTTCATTTATTTGTTTTGTAGAATCCAAAACTAAAATATTTATATCAGCTTCTTTCAAAACTTTTTTAGATCTTGCAATACCTTCTTTTTCAATAAGAGCGTTTGTTTTTCTAATTCCGGCAGTGTCTACAATTTTATATGATAAATTTCTAATAGTTATAAATTCTTCTAAAACATCCCGTGTAGTTCCGGCTATATTTGTAACTATAGCTCTATCTTTTTTTAATAAAGTGTTTAATAAGGAAGATTTTCCGACATTTGGAGGCCCGATTATTGCTAAAGTTAGGCCTTCTTTGATTATTTTTCCATCATTATAAGTTTGAGAAAGATTTTGCATTTTATTCAATACTTGATCGATATCATTTTCCAAATCTTGAAAAGATTTAAATTCCAAATCTTCTTCCGGAAAATCCACCCAAGCTTCTAAAATTCCTGCGATATCTATAAGTTCTTTTTGAAAGTTTTTAATTTCTTGAAAAAGAGCCCCTTCAAGATTTTTTTTTGCAGCTTTTAGGGAGGCTTCATTATTTGCGGAGATTAATTCTTCGATAGCTTCAGCTTGTGTTAAATCAATTTTTTTATTCAAAAAAGCTCTAAGAGTGAATTCTCCCGGTTTTGCTTGTCTTGCTCCGGCTTTTAAAACTCTTTCAAAAACCTTTCTTGTTATTAAAATACCCCCATGGGCATTTATTTCAATAATATCCTCACCTGTATAGGTATTTGGACCTCTTAATACTGAAAGCATTACCGTATCAATAATATTTTTTTCTTCATCTAAAATTTTTCCGAAATGAAGAGTATTAGATTCTAAATTAGAAAGATTTTTTGAAAAAAATGTATTTGCTATTTCTATCGAATCTTTTCCGGATAGTCTAATTATAGAAATAGCACCTTTCCCAAAAGCAGTAGAAATAGCTGAAATAGTATCTTGATAATAACTTGTCATAAAATTTATTTAAATTTATTAAAAATATTATCCCATAATATATTTTCCGGAATCAATTTAAATATATATTTTAATGGTAAGTTCCTTAATATTAGTTTATTGTAAATGTCTTGATTTTTAATGGTCAAAAATTTACCATTCAGTGGTGAATAATTAACCATTAAATGGTGAAATATATGTTTAATAGATTTTTAGAACGTAAGTTATTGGAAATGATAGACTTTTTTCCAATAGTATTGTTAATGGGACCAAGACAATCCGGCAAGACTACATTAGTGAAAATGATTAAAGATATAAAAGAATATACTTATGTCACTTTTGATGATTTAAAAATTGCGGCTAGTGCTAATAGTGATCCGTTAGGTTTTGTTTCCCAATTAAAGCTTCCTGTGATTATTGATGAAGTGCAAAAATGTCCGGAAATTTTTCATGCTATCAAGCAAAAAGTTGATGAAAACAGAAAGGCTAGCATGTTTGTTTTAACAGGATCGGCTAATCCTTTGATGATACCAAAAATTTCCGAATCATTATCAGGCAGAATAGGGTTGATAAATTTATGGCCATTATCATTTGGTGAGATTATAAGAAAACGAGAAAAATTTATTGATCAAATTTTTAATGAAAATTTTTCATATCAAACAATTAAAAAAATTACAAAAAATGAATTAATTTTAAGATTTATAAAAGGAGGTTTTCCAACAATTCAACAAGATCTTTCATTTGAAATGATTAATGAATGGTGTAATTCATATTTAACGACAATACTTCAAAGAGATATTAAAAATTTAGCAAATATTGAAAAGGTTAGCGATCTATCCAACTTAATGCAATTTCTATCAATTAGAAGTTCTAATTTAATTAATTTTTCAGAACTTTCAAGGACGAGTAAAATTGCAGGATCAACTTTAAAAAGATATTTAAATTTATTGCAGACACTTTTTATTATTTATTTTCATCAGCCATGGCATAATAATTTAACCAAAAGACTTGTAAAGGCAACGAAATTATATTTAGTTGATACAGCTTTATTGATCAATATCTTATCTATCGATCAAAAAAGATTAGAAATGGATTCTAATCTTTTTGGTCAAATTTTAGAAAATTATATTTCTATAGAACTTCATAAAATTGCTATTTGGTCTAAAAAAAATATAAAATTTTATCATTATAGGAATCAAGGCGGCGAAGAAATTGATATAATATTAGAAAGTTCATTAAAAGAAGTTGTAGCAATAGAAATTAAGGCCTCTTCAAATGTAAAGCCTGATGATTTTAAAGCAATTAAAAATCTTCAAAATCAAATCAAAGATAATTTAATAAAGGGAATAGTTTTGTATATGGGCGATCAAATTATTCCTTTTGGAAAAAATCTTTATGCGATGCCGATAAATTCGCTTTGGGATCTTTAAATCTTTTGTAAAGCTTTAGTGATAAGCTGACTTAACGTTAAATCTTTTTCATCTTTTGTGATGGACTGAACTGCTTTATTTGCCTGAGAGACGGAATAACCTAAATTCATAAGGGCATTAATGGCATCTGAAATTAAATAATTTTGTGTTTTAGATTGATTTGAAATAATTTTTGTATCTAAAACTTTAAATTTATCTTTGAGTTCTAAAATTAGTCTTTCTGCAGTTTTTTTTCCTACATGTGGAATTTTAGATAGAAGTTTAACGTCTGCATTGGAAATTGCTGAATATAAATTTTCGATATCAAGATAGCTGAGAATCAGGATAGCAGTTTTTGCACCTATTCCAGAAACGGAAATCAAAATTTCAAAAATATCTTTTTGAAGTTTTGTTGAAAAACCGTATAAAGTATGGGAATCTTCTTTTACTGCCAAATATACATAAACTTTTAAATTTTCTGAATTTTGTAGTTCATTTTGAAAAGATTGGGGAACGAAAATTTTATATCCGATTCCATTTACATCTAAAATAACTTTTTGATTATCTATTTCTACAACTTTTCCAATAAAATATTCAAACATTTTTGTACCTTATTTTTTCTAAAAAATTTATTTCATGAGCATGGCAAATAGCTAAAGCAAGAGCATCTGCAGCATCTTCCGGGGTTGGAATTTTTTCTAAATTCAAAAGCATTTTAATCATTTTCTGAACCTGTTCTTTTGAAGCTGCACCATTACCTACAACAGAAAGTTTTGCTTTCTTTGGTGCATATTCAAATATAGGAATATTATTTTTTTCAGCTGCTATTATAACAGAACCTCTTGCCATTCCAAGTTTAATTGCTACGCTTATATTTTTTTTTACAAATTGTGTTTCAATAACAACAGAATCAGGTTTAAATTTTTCAATCAGTTTTTCAACTGAAGAAAAAATAACGAAATATTTTTTTGTTAAAGTCATTGAAGGATTTGGTTTAATTGCTCCATAGTCTAAAGCTAAGTAATTATTTCCTTCCACTTTTACAATCCCATAACCTGTAATTTTTGTTCCGGGATCAATTCCAATTATAATAGGCAATATTTTTTCCAAATTTTCTTAAGTAAATTTAAATACCATAATCTGATAAATTTATCTTTATATTTTCTATTTTTCCCAAAACATAGGAAAGAAAAGTAATAGAATAATAAAATATTCTAGTCTTCCAAGAAGCATTAAAAAACCGGAAAGAAGTTTTGAAAGAGGATGCATAAATGCAAAAGATGTAGCCGGGCCTGCGACACCGAAGGCAAAACCTACATTATTAAGCATGCATGCAACAGAGCTTATAGAAGATTCCAAATCAATATGATTAAAAGAATATATTAGTGTTCCAATTATACTAAATCCGAAAGCTAAAATAAAAAATGAAAGAACTGTGCTTGCAGTATTTAAATCAATTTGTTTTTTCCCGATTCTAACAAATCTAACTAATGAAGGTCTAAATATTGATTCCACTTTATTTTTTAGAATTTTATGGAGTATATAAAATCTTGATGTTTTAATTCCTCCGCTTGTAGATCCGCTCATTCCGCCGATATACATTAAAAGAAGTAAAATTAATTGTGTTCTCCATGGCCAGTAAGAAACATCTGTTGTTACAAATCCTGTTGATGTTTGGGCGGAAATAGCATGAAAAGTTCCGTCTCTTAAAGCTCGCATAAAATTATATGTTCCATTTTCCGCTCCTTCTAAAGAAATAGCTTGAGCTCCTACTAATGTATATATTACTACACCGCTTCCTATAATAATTACTGCAATGTAAAGAAGAAAATCAGGTTCGTAAATTCTAAAGAACTTGCCTTTTAAAATATGAAAATAAAGTGCAAAGTTTATACTTCCGATAAACATAAAAATTATTATTACCCATTCTGTTAAATAGCTGTTATAATAAGCTATACTATCATTTTTTATAGTAAATCCTCCTGTAGATAAATTGGAAAATGTTATACAAAAAGCATCCAATACCTGCATATTTTTATTTGTTAATAAAAGAGTAAAAATTTCAAGTATGGTTAAACCAATATATAGTTTCCAAAGAAGAGAAGCTGTTTCTTTTATTCTTGGAGCTACAGATTCCTTTATCGGGCCTGTCATTTCAGCATGAAGCAAAAATTTTCCTCCAACTGCAAGAGCCGGTAAAACCGTCAAAAATAAAACAACTATTCCAAGACCTCCAAGCCATTGAATAAAACTTCTCCAAAACAATATACCTTCAGAAACTGCTTCAATACCTTGAAGCAATATTTTATCTGAACTGTCTTTGACAGGTTTTATTGTCCCAAAAAAAACATAATCTTTTTCAGGATGAGGAAGTTTATTTTTTATTATATACGGCACTTCTTTCCCGTCTTTATACAGTTTTGGGCACATTATAGTTGCACCTGTTGTTGTAAGACCTGAAATTGACTCAAAAATGCAGTCAACAGGATCGCTGAGTGTTTTAGAATAATAAAACGGCAATGCAGAAATAATAGTTGTGAAAACCCAAACTAAAACTACTATCAAAACACTTTCTTTCCTGTAATATACTCCGGTTGTTTTTCTCGAAAAAAACCTAAAAATTATAGCTAAAAAAAGACAAGAAATTATGGATTCTAAAAAAGCAGTTGTAGATTTTGGGCTTAAAGATGCATCGATATAATCAAAATAGACAGAAACAAACAGAGGAGCAATTAAAACTATAGAGAAATAAAAAAGAAAATTTCCAAGAACTCTAAAAACTTCTTTATATCTCACAAATGATTTCTCCTAAAATATTTCTGTTAATTTTAGTGCTATTTCAGGACTTGTAATAACAATTACAGTATCTCCCGGAGAAAGAATTCTATTACCTTTTCCTATCATTATTCTTCCTCTGTTTTCAATAGCAGTTATAAGTAGATTTTTTGGAAGTTTATTTGAAAGATCTGATAGGGGAATACCGACTATTTTTGAATCTTCAGAGACAGAAAGCTCCATAACTTTTGCTTTATTTTCTACTAAAGTCGCAATGGATATTAAAGTATCTTCATGTAAAATTGATAAAATTCTATTAGCAATATTAATTCTTTCAGAGACTGAAAATTTAATATTATTTTTTTGTAAAAGAGGAGCAAATTCTGTATTTGAAATTAAACTAATTACTTTTCTGCATTTTAAATCTCTAGCTATATTTGCTATTAAAAAATTTCTTGCATCAACATTTGTGGTACAAACAAATGCATCATCATTTTGTATTTGTTCAGAATTTAAAAAATCAATATTTGTTGCATCTTCATTTAAAATTGTAGAATTTGGTAAAAGGTCAGCAACTTCTTCACATCTTTTTTTATCAATTTCTATAATTTTAACATTAATGTTTCTAAGTTCTAATATATGAGCTAGTCTAACACCTACTGCTGTAGCTCCGACTATTGTTATATTTTCAAGCTTAATTTTTTCAATTTTAAAAAAAGCATCTATGTCTTTTAAAAAAGAACTATCTCCTACAATTGTAACTTCATCACCTGCTTGAATAAAATCTTCACCATGAGGAAAAATAACTTCATCTAAAACTTCTTCAGTGTTTTTCGGATTGATTTTTTTTCGTTTTATCAATCCAATTATCATTTCATTTGGAATTTTTAAATCTTTTAATAAAATGTTCTGCTTATCAAAATTTGTAGGAATTGTAAGTGTTCGCATCTGAATTGCCCCATGGGCAAAATTTTCAACTAAAAGATCTTTTGGGTTTACAATAAGTTTTAAAATATCATTTGCCGCTAAAACTTCTGCACCAATAAAATGATCAACATAAAAAAGTCTTCCAAAATCGATTCTTGATCTTGCTAAAAATCCTATTTCTTTTACTCTTGCAACAGTTTTAGGATAACCCAAATTTTTTGCAATAGCACATGAAACTAAATTTGTTTCATCATCTCCGGTCATGGCAATAAAAATATCCGGTTCAAACTCTAAAAGTTCATCTAAAATTTTCCATCTGGAACCATATCCTACAAGAGTGGCAATATCAGCACCTTCTGAAACTTTTTCAAGCCTCTGGGGATCCTTGTCTATTATTGTAACATTATGTTCGTCTTTTGCTAAAACTGAAGCTAAATATGATCCAAGCTCGCCGGCACCGAGAATTACTATATTCATTTTTATCCATTAAATAAATTATTCACTTAATATATATATAATTCTTTTTTGTATAACAAGTTTTTCAATAAATAATTGACTATTAGTAGATTCTGTAAAATTAATGCATTTTTATTATAAAAACTACTTGCTTTTTAGTTAAAACTTTTTAATCATTAGAAGTTTTATGCACCGGTAGCTCAACCGGATAGAGTATCTGGCTACGGACCAGAAGGTTAGAGGTTCGACTCCTCTCCGGTGCGAAGGATATATAAATGCAAATAGAAATATTTGTCTTAGGTCCGCTTGAGAATAATACTTTTTTAATAATTTGTGAAAAAACAAATAAAGCTGCTGTTATTGATCCATCTTTTGGAGCATTAAAAGCATTGAAAAAGTATACGGTTAATAAAAATATTTTTATTGAAAAAATTTTATTGACCCATTCTCATTTTGACCATATTTATGATGTAAATAAAATTAAAACTGAATATTCGGCTTTAATTTATATTCATGAACTTGATGTTAAAAATTTAACTGATCCCGGTTCTGACAATATTTTTTCAGATGTTTTAGTTGAAAAGGTTATTCCTGATGTTCTTCTTAAAGGCGGAGAGCAAATAAAAATTGGTGAAATAATTTTAGATGTTATTCATACTCCCGGTCATACTCCAGGGGGAATATGTTTTTTATCTAAAAAAGATAAAATTTTATTTTCAGGAGATACTTTATTTAAAGGTACATATGGAAGAATAGATTTTCCAACTTCAAATAGAGAGGATATGATAAATTCCTTAAAAAAATTAAGTCAACTTGATAAGGAAACAATTGTATATCCGGGTCATTTTAATTCTACATCAATTTCAAATGAAAGTTGGTTAAACAATTTTGAAAAATTAATATAAAATTAGAGGTAAAATATGTCGCTTGTCGGAAAAAAAGCCCCCGAATTTAAATCAAAGGCTGTAATAAAAAATAAATTGGATGAAGATTTCTCTTTATCAAATTTCCATGGAAAATATGTGATTTTCTTTTTTTATCCACTGGATTTTACATTTGTATGCCCAACGGAACTACATGCATTTCAAGAAAAACTTGAAAGTTTTAAAATAAAAAACGCTCAATTGGTCGGCTGTTCTGTTGATAGTATATATTCACATTATGCTTGGCTTGATATGCCTAAAGAAAAGGGCGGTATTAAGGGGATTGAATATCCATTAGTTTCAGATATTACTAAAGATATATCTAAAGCATATGGCGTATATAATGAAGATGAAGGTGTTGCATATAGAGGTTTATTTTTAATAGATAAAGATGGGATTGTCCGTCATGAAATTATTAATGATTTATTTCTTGGTAGATCTGTTGATGAAGCTTTAAGGGTTTTAGATGGTCTTATATGTTTTGAAACTCATGGAGAAGTTTGTCCTGCAAACTGGCATGAAGGAGAAAAAACATTAAAAGCTTCAAAAGAAGGAGTCGTAAAATATTTTAATGATTAGTTAAAAAATCATAAAAGTCATTTTGATTGATTATTAAAATACTTTTAAAAATATTACAAATTTTCAAGGAAGCTTCTATGATATGGGAGCTTCCAACATTCGGGATAAAAATTGCATCTAAGGATAAAATTTCATTTTTCAAATAATCAAATCCAAAAAAATAATCTTCAGTACTTACATCTTCTTCTTTTACTCTAAAAAAAATAATTTTATTTTTTTTAAAGATTGAATTTACAGCAAAATCTATACCGATATTTTTTTTTGATATACCTAGAGATAAAAAAATATTTTCTAAATTATCAAAAACATATGGTTTGTTGAATTCACCATTTGAAGAATTTGAAAAAATAGCTATATCCATTTATCTTCCCCTTCTTCAATTGTTTAATATTTTTAAAAAATTGAATCAATAGAAAAAAACAAACAAAAATTTTTTATTCTTATGATTTTTAAAATAGAAACAATACTTATTTGTTTTTTTGTAAGAGAATCTAGCTATTCTTCTAGCCAAGGAAAAAGTGACCATTGAATTCTTTCCCAATATTGTGATATTGTTTTTCCTATATTACTCATAAAGGCTCCTTTTAAGAAGGGTAATTTGTTTTGCAATAAATATTTTACTATAATTGAGTCTTTATGAGTATGTTTAAGAGTAAGAATTTTGAAAAAAATTGATTTTTTTAGAATAAAATCAGCTTATATTAGACTTTTGCAAGAAGCTCGATATAATAAACTTTATTAAAATGTAAAAAAGGAAGAAAAATATGGCTGTAAATTTAGATTCAACCTGGGCTCTGAGAGCAGAAAGATCGCTAATGCCCTTGCCTGTGCATAGTGTTCCATCTCTAGCTTTAATGTCATTTAAAACACTTATAGCTGCTGAAGAAGGTTTTATAAGATTGGCCGAAAATGTTGCAGCTAATGTTAGAAACCCTCCGGATATAGTTAGTTTTGCCCAAGCTATTGAAGAAGATGTTGGAAGGTTTCGGGAAATATTTAGAGAGACGTTACAAGATCCAACTTTAGCGAATTTAAATACTCCTCTATTAAGAGCAGCCAGGGAAGGGCATATAAATGGAGTGATTATGGCACTTGAAAAAGGTGCTGATGTAAATCTGGCAGATGCGTATGAATGGGCCGCATTGATGCATGCAGCAATTGGAGATCATAAAGAGACGGCAGCGTTATTGATTGAGAAAGGTGCTGATGTAAATCTGGCAGATGAATATGAAGAGACCGCATTGATGAATGCAGCAGAGAGAGATTATATAGAGATGGCAGCATTATTGATTGAGAGTGGTGCTGATGTAAATCTGGCAGATGCGTATGAATGGACCGCATTGATACATGCAGCAAGGGGAGGTCATATAAAGATGATAGAATTATTGATTGAGAGTGGTGCTGATGTAAATTCGGCAGATATATATGGAGATACCGCATTGATGCATGCAGCAGAGAGAGGATATAGAGATATTGAAGAAATGTTAAGAAGGAATAGTTAAGTTCTTCACTATATTTTGAATAAAACTTTTAGATCAAAACGATGTGACTAATCAAATTATTTTTACATGTTTTGCGTAAGGTGGCGTAGTTAGATCTAAACAGCCCAGACATAGAAAGATTTGGTACTCTAAATTAGTACAACAAACTTCAAAAAATTAATTCTTCTCTTTTAGCAAAGCTTTTGGGAATAAGATATAGTTTTCTTTATGTATGTGTATATGAAGATCCTCTTCAAGAGCTATAATCTTATTTTTTAAAACTTTAAGAGAAGTGCAAGCTTCAAAACCCTCTTTATTAATTATATCTTCCATTTCTTTTAAAAGTGCTCCGGCTATCTTATGCTCAGCTTTCATCTGTTTGATAGGATTATTTATTGTAGCGTGAGGATTTTCTTCTCTATTCGCACAGCCAAAGTTTTGTACTTTACCTAATTTATCCAATTCTTTAATGGCAGGAAATAAGATTTTCTCTTCTTTTTTAAAATGCATAGAAAGATCATCAGATAGTATTTTAAAAATCTTTTGAAGTCTTAGTAAGTTATCAGACTTATGGCGATGTACCACTTTATCCAGCAGATCCAAAATTTCAGGCATCTCTTTTTTTGTAAATATATGATGAGTATTTTCTATATGATCCGCCAAATCAGATAAACTTAAATTATTTACATCTATCTCTTTTGGGATAATAGTGAGTGAATTAAGCTCATCTATGATCTTTTGACTATCTAAACTTTTCTCACTGCATGCATTTTTTAGTGTTTTATCGCCATTGCAGCAGTAGTCCAAATGGTGCTTTTCCAATATTTTATAAAATGATGGGTTTTGCAAAACTATATCTTTTAGAGCTATATTTTCATTTAACATATGTTACCTTAACATTTTTTAAAAATCTGATAAGCTTACTTGCTTCTAAAAAAAAGCTTATTTGTAAATATACCATAAAGACTCATTTATTTAGAGATAATTTTCTCCTTATTCGATAATTTGATTTGCAATTTCTTTTTGGTATTCCAAGTCGTCTTTTCTGTTAGCGTCAAATAGAAATGATACCTTTTTTCTTGTAATATATAGGTTTTCTTGTTAAAATTTCGTATCTTTTAAAGGTCTATCGAGGGTACTTGGAATATTAAGCCTTTGGAGAAAGCGGAAGACTCGGCCCGAAAATCGTGCAAAGCAGCTTTATGTGAATTAGAAAACCCCCAGATTTATCTAAGGGTAGGTTTAAGGAGATAGTAATTTGTCGGCATTGTACAAAGTTATAGGAATTTCTCCGGGTGGTTGTTTACGATTGTTTTCCTTCCGTGATGGTGAATATAGTCATCAAACTATTCATAATAATAAGATTGTTGATCATTTTTTTTTAAATCCAAACCAAGGTCTTCTCTTTTTAGCAGGTCTTCAAGAAATAAAGGATTTACCTTCCTCTCTTAATTTTTGGCGTGATTTTGCTGCTAGCTATTTTAAAGCTCTTTGCCATTTATCGTCTGAAATAGAAGATATTTTTCCACCATTAGAAGAATTTGAACAGCTAGTCCTCAGTATACCTCCCATGCCTGGAGCCGAATACTGCAGCATTGAAGTGTTGAAGCAAATCTGGCAGGCTTTAAATGGTTGGGTCCGTCTTAAAATTCAAACATTTCCTGATGGAATTAAGGGATTTATATCTTGTTATTTACCATTGTGGTCAAAGGTGGGTAGAGTTTGTTTTCATTTAGCCGAAAACAAACATAACCTAGATTATCCTTTTGCATTTCTTGCAACATATGCACCAAAACTTAGCAAGAATGCAAAGGTACTATATCAGCCTTTATCCAAAGCCTTAGAACAATATGCCGGGGAAAAAAACAATAAGGCTTTGGCTCATTTGCTAAAACCAATATATGAAGCATCGAAACAATGCTGGTGGGTTCAAGATCTTATAGATAGCGGAGATATTTATCACGCCTTAGCTTGGAAAATAAATGAAGCTCATCTTTTTTTAAAAGATGCAGATAAGCTTTATGAGAGCGGTGTATTAATACATTTTCCTAATTGGTGGAAAAAACGCCCTAGGCCAAAAGTGCAGGTAACCATAGGGAACAAAAAGCAAAATGCTTTTGGAAAAGAGTCATTATTGGATTTTGATATCGGAATTGCATTAAACGGTGAATTACTGACGCAAGAAGAATTATCAACGATTTATTCTGCCGAAGACGGCTTGATCTCTCTTAGGGGACAATGGATTGAAGTAGATAAAGAAAAATTAAACGAAGCTCTATCTCATTGGAAAGTTTTAAAAAATGATATGGCCGATGGGGTTTCTTTCATTGAAGGAATGAGATTGCTATCCGGGACAAAAGCAGACTTGTCGGGAACGGAAGAATTAGGCGATCAAGCTAAAAATTGGGCTTACGTTGAACCTAGTCAATGGTTAAAAGATATACTTAAAAATCTTAAAAACCCGGAATCTATTACCTTCAACAATAAAAGCGATTCTCTAAAAACAACTTTGAGGTCTTATCAACAAGTTGGAGTCAATTGGTTGATGCTTTTAACTGAACTCGGGTTAGGGGCTTGTCTTGCTGATGATATGGGACTTGGTAAAACAATACAGGTTTTAGCCCTTCTGCTTGCTAAAAAAGAACAAAAAAAAGAAAAACACTATTTAAGCCTTTTAATTTTACCTGCTTCCTTGCTATCGAATTGGAAAATGGAATTAGAAAAATTTGCCCCATCCTTGAAAGCAATATATTTACATGGTTCGGAAATGCCAAAAAATCTACTAGAAAATGCTTTCTCTAATCAGGACCTGAAAAAAACCGATATTATTTTAACAACTTACGGGATGTTGTTGCGTTTGCCGAGTTTAAAGAATATATTTTGGGATCTTATCATTATAGATGAAGCGCAAGCAATAAAAAATCCCGGCACAAGACAAACAAAAGCTATAAAAGAATTGAAAAGCTTTACTCGCATAGCCCTAACAGGAACACCAATTGAAAATCGATTGGGAGATCTTTGGTCCCTCTTCGATTTTTTATGTCCCGGTCTACTGGGATCAGCAGATCGTTTTAATCAATTTACTAAAACACTTGACCAACAAGATCATGCTTACGGGCCTCTTCGCAAGTTAGTGCAGCCATATATCCTGCGGCGCTTAAAAACCGACAAACAGATTATTAATGATTTACCGGACAAAACAGAGATGACCGGCTGGTGCAGTTTAACCAAAGATCAGGCTAAACTATATGCTAAGGCAGTGAATGAATTGAAAGAGACACTTCAAAAAGTTGACGGCATAAAACGCCGCGGAATTATATTATCCTGTTTGATGAAATTCAAACAAATATGCAATCATCCAAGCCAGTATTTAGGAAATAACGAATATAAAACTGAACAAAGCGGTAAATTTGCTAGGCTGCAGGAGATTTGCGAAGAAATTGCTTCTCGTCAAGAAAAAGTATTGCTGTTTACTCAATTCCGCGAGATAACGCTTCCTCTGGAATCCCTTTTACAAGAAATTTTTAACCGGCAGGGATTAATCCTACATGGAGGAACTCCCGTAAAACAAAGAAAAAATTTAGTAGATAGTTTTCAAAAAGAACAAGGTCCCCCATTTTTCATACTTTCATTAAAAGCAGCAGGAGTAGGTCTTAATTTAACTGCTGCTAATCATGTTATTCATTTTGATAGATGGTGGAACCCTGCTGTTGAAAATCAAGCAACCGACAGAGCTTTCCGTATTGGGCAACATAAAAATGTATTGGTGCATAAATTTATTTGCAGGGGAACCGTTGAAGAAAAAATAGATCAAATGATTTTAGATAAAATATCATTAGCTGAAGGAATATTAAAAAATGATGGAGTACCCAAGCTTACGGAAATGACTGATGAAAATTTATTAGACCTAGTATCTCTAGATATAGAAAAAGCCATTTTTTAAAAAGGAGTTAGTCAATGTCATATGATAGATGGAAACCTTATGTTCCTGTAGCTCAAAGACGAGCTAAAGCCGTGAAAAAAATAAAAAATTTACAAAAGAAAGGAATGGTTGTTCAACCTGTAGAACTTGCACAGCGAAAAATAGCCACTACTTTTTGGGGCAAATCTTGGTGCGAACATATCGAATCCATTAACGATTATGAAAACCGACTTCCCCGCGGACGAACTTATGTCCGTAATGGGTCGGTATGTCATCTGTCGATAGAAAAAGGGAAAATATCTGCAATTGTTGCAGGAAGTTATTTATATAATATTGAAATTGAAATTCAATCTTTACCTATTAAAAAATGGTTAGAAATTAAAAAACAATGCTCAGGTCAAATTGGATCGATATTAGAGCTTTTGAGCGGACAATTATCTGATGGCGTTATGAATATTGTTTGTCATCGAGAACAAGGACTTTTTCCTATTCAGTCTGAAATAAAGTTATCTTGCAGCTGTCCTGATTGGGCTAATATGTGCAAACATGTTGCTGCTGTTTTGTATGGTGTTGCTTCACGCCTGGACCATTCACCTGAACAGCTTTTTTTACTGCGTGGAGTTAATCATGAGGAGCTTATCGACATTTCTTCTACTATTTCTAAAGTTATTAAAACAAGCAAACAAACAAACAAACGCCTTAAAGACTCTTCTTTAGAAGATGTATTTGGAATAGAAATTGAAAAAAGCCGTCATAAGAAAAAATAAACAAAAATTTTTTTTATAAATTATTCCAAAAATTTATATTCGGATCTATTTTCAATAAAAAAAGCTCTAAGGAATTGTCAAAAAATAACTTGAACAAATTTGCAAGTTTTTGATATAAAAATATTTATGCAAAAT
>MGLU01000068.1:16464-17878 GCA_001796155.1 Chlamydiae bacterium RIFCSPHIGHO2_12_FULL_27_8
TATTAAAGTAAAATATGATGCCATTATTGATTGTCTAACCGAAAAAGGAAAACGTTTATGGGCAGCTTCCGAAGCACTTTCATGTGGATATGGAGGTGTTAGTCTAGTTGCAGCGGCAACTAAACTTTCTAGAACAACAATACATCAAGGAATAAAAGAAATTCAAAACCCACCAAAATATACAAAAGGAAGAAATAGAAAAAAAGGTGGTGGACGTAAAAGTGTTAAGGAACATCAACCTGATTTATTACAAACTTTAGACAATCTGGTAGAACCAACTGCGAAAGGCGATCCAATGAGACCATTGCGTTGGGTTAGGAATTGTCAAAAAATAACTTGAACAAATTTGCAAGTTTTTGATATAAAAATATTCATGCAAAATTCAAAAGAAGTTATCAGAATTATTAAAGTAAAATATGATGGGTGTAATTAAAAGTGTTGAGTTTAAGCAACGTTCTTTTTTTCATTCCAATAAGATTCCCAATAACCATTAGCTCTTGCTGTTCTAAGTTGTAACATATCATTTGCATTATCCGACTTCCACCAAGCTCCGGCTATTTTCAATCTTTTTTGCACAATATGTCTATGAGAGCTTTCTATTTCGCCGGAACCTATAGGAAGTTCTTTTTCTATTGCTTTTGAATAATTCATATATTGCAACCGCTTTTCCATATAATTTACACACTTCTTCAATCCATTATCTTTCGGCAGATCTTTTAATTCGATCAATTTATTTTTCAATTCATTAAACACTGTTTTTTCTTCTCCAACTTTCATCATTTTTTTTCTTGTTTCTAACCATTATTTTGGATTTAAAACACTACAATATTGACTTGCCTCGTTTAAATATTCACTCATATGAAAAAAATCTATTAAAAAATTTGCTTGTGATCCAAATTGATTTTCAATTTGATCAACAATCCACTGAGCCCCATCAGCTAAAGCATGAATATATGTTTTTTCCATTAGACCTGCTCTTTTTGCACATTCATATAATTTTTCTCCGGCTTCTTTAGGGGAGCCTATAACTGCAGCATAAATTCTATCTATTCGTTTATTAACTCGAGCAAAGCATAATTTCGCTTCTTTCCAAATAACTTTTCTAGTTTTTCTTAAATCAATATCTTTTATTTTATCATCTACTTCTACTATAGGAACCACTCCACCGTCCATTTCAATTATCAAACATTTTGCATCTTCCATAACATTTGAAGTTTTCTTTTCATTTATTTTTTTTGCATGGTCTTCGGTAATTTTTAAAATCATACTTATAGGAATTTCTAAACCATAATGTTCTTTCATTTTCTCAGCTGCCTCTTTAAAGGAAACATCGGGTGCGTCACGAAGCGTTTAGTTGCTAATGATTGAGAGTATCATAAAGCAAGCGAGACCTATCGCAGCTTTTACCGAGTCT
>MGLU01000069.1:0-3234 GCA_001796155.1 Chlamydiae bacterium RIFCSPHIGHO2_12_FULL_27_8
TATAGCACATAAAATGGGGAATAGCGGTCAAATATTTATACATGATATTAGACAAAAGGCTCTTTTAGAGGCGAAAAAAAGGTTTAAAAGGGCCGGAATTCAAAATTTTCAACTTTTTAACAATCAAACATTTATTGATAAACTGATTTTAGATGTACCATGTTCCGGAAGCGGGACAATCAGAAGAAATCCTGACATGAAATGGAGATTTTCGATTGATAATTTAAAAAATTTAATAAATACTCAGAAAGAAATTTTTGACAAGTCAATTAAATTTTTGAAAAAAGATGGTAAAATTGCATATATAACATGCAGTATTTTTAAAGAGGAAAACGAGAACCAAGTTGAATATTTTATTAATAAATACAATTTAAAACTTGAAAAAATGGTAAGAATAGATTTTAAAGACAATGATATGGATTGTTTTTTCATGGCTAATTTGTCTTTATAGATCTCTTTGATTTATTTTTAAAACGCTTTTTGATAAGATAAGTTGAAATAAATAATATTTGAGTTATGAGACATTTTAAATTTTTAATTTTATTTGCTACTACGCTACTTTTTTCAAATCCTATGATGCCTAGGTATATGAACCGGGAACCTGATAAGATTTATATTAACAACACGATACTTGCTAAAGTTGGTGATGAAACAATTTCGGTATATGATGTTAAAAAGCAGCTTGATCTTAATTTTTCAAAATCATTTCCTGATTTACAAGATTCGATTTCAGCAAAATTTCAATTTTATTCGACCGGATGGGAACAGATTTTAGAAGAGCTTATAAATACAAAACTGATATTGCTTGATGCTCAAAAAAAAGAATTAAAAATTTCTGATGCTGAAATCAGGGAAGAGCTTGAGAACAGATATGGGCCAAACATATTAACTAATCTGCAGATGAAAGAATTGACATATGATGAAGCTTTTAAAAACATAAAAGAAGAGTTTATAATGCAGCGAATGCTTTGGTATTTTGTTAGAAGCAAAGCATTTCAAAAAGCGACACCGGAAGCGATAAAACATTCATATAGGATGCATGCTAAAAAAAATCCTGCATACAAATTTTTCAGTTACCATACAATTTCTTTTAAAACTGAAGACAAAGGTAAAACTGAAATTTTAAATAAATTTATTTCAGAAATAAAAGAAAAAACCCTTGGCATTGAAGAGGCAAAAAATCTTTTAGAAAAAGAATATAAAAATTCCAACATAGTTATTTCACCAATATATCAACAAAAGAGTATTGATTTATCAAAATCGTACCAAGAAGTTTTAACAAATCTTGGGAAAAACGAATTTAGTCTTCCTCTTGAAAGCAACAGAAACAATTCGTATACATACAAAGTATTTTATTTAGTAAACATTGAAAACAAAGAAGCTGAAAATTTTTCAAGTGTTTCTAACAAATTAAAAGACGAGATTATGCAAAAAGCTATAGTTGATGAATCTGAAAATTATTTTAACAGATTAAAAAAAGAGAATCCTGTTGAAAGAGTAATTTTGCCAAGCAATTTTAAACCTTTTGAAATTTTATGAAACAACTTTACAAGCCATCAAATTTAATTAGTTTTTTAAATAGTTTGAAAACTGAAGCAAAAAAATCATTATCTCAAAATTTTTTAATTGATCAAAACATAGTAAATATTTTTGTTAAGGCATTAGATATTCATTTTAAAGATACTGTACTAGAAATTGGACCGGGTCCCGGAGTATTGACAGAAAAAGTTTTACTTTTCACTAAAAATGTAATTGCAATAGAAAAAGACAAAAAATTTGCAGATGCATTAAAAGAAAAGGAAGAAGATATTTTAGTTTTTGAAGAAGACTTTTTAAAATTTGATCTATCATTTTTAAAAAAGCTTAACAAAAAAACAAAAGTTATCGGTTCAATTCCATACAACATTACATCACCGTTAATTATTAAACTTTTAAAAAACCATGAATATTTTTCTGAAATAGTTTTGATGGTGCAAAAGGAAGTGGCGAATAGAATAATTTCTAAAAAGCGAACAAAGGATTATTCATCATTTTCAATTTTTGTTAATTATTATTCTAATCCTGAAATTATTAAAATTGTTTCAAGAAATTCTTTTTCGCCAAGTCCAAATGTAGATTCGGCAATTATTAAATTTACTATAAAAGAGAACATTGAAAATATAAACAATGACTATTTTCATGATTTTGTTAAACTTGGATTTTCCAAAAGAAGAAAAAAGCTTATTTCCAACCTTAAAGACGCATATAATGTTCAAAAAATTGATAGTGCTTTTAAGCAAATGAAGCTTGATGAAAATGTTAGAGCTGAAGAATTAAGTTTGGAAGATTTCATACAATTATTTAAATTATCTAATTAATTACATTTTTATATCATTAAAATTCAGTAATTTTCGATTTAATTGCAAAAAATCTTGAAATAATATTACAAATATAATAAATATTAGATAAAGAGTAATTAGGAGGAAGACAATGAAAAATTTTATAAAATTTTTATCTGTTATAACCGTATTATCTTTATTTTTAGTATCTTGTGAAGAAAATGGTCAAAAAAATGGCCAAAAGAAGCATTATAAAAAACATAAAAACAATATTATGAGACATAATGCTGAATGTAAAAAATGCACAAGTACAAAACAACAAAGATACTCTGTTACAAAACAAAGTTTTTAATGTTTTATTTTGCATCTTTTGCAATATGAATCGTTGATGTGGGGTAAGAAAGTTCTGCCCCATGTTTTTTTATTTCATCTAAAATTTTTAAAAGTACATCTTCTTGAATTTCTTGATAAGGCACCCATTTAGTAATTTTTGTAAACGTATAAATCTGTATTTCTAAAGCACTTGGGCCCAAATTTATTAAATTTACATATGATTCTTTATCCTGATCAATTTCCGGATGATTTTTTAACATTTCCTTAATACCGGAAAGGATATTTTTTAATTTAAATACATCATCGTATCTGATTGAAATTTGAGTTTTAATTCTTCTATTTTGCATTCTTTGAGCATTTTCCACAGAAATATTTGAAAAAATACCATTTGGAACAAAGAGTGGGCGTTTATCGAAAGTTCTAATAGTTGTAAGTCTCCATCCTATATTTTCGACAGTGCCCTCAATTTCTTTATCCGGTGATCTAATCCAGTCACCTATTTCGAAAGGTCTGTCCAAAAAAATCATAAGTCCGCCAAAAAAATTACCTAACATATCTTTTGCAGCGAAACCTAAAGCGATAC
>MGLU01000069.1:3265-7511 GCA_001796155.1 Chlamydiae bacterium RIFCSPHIGHO2_12_FULL_27_8
TTAGCAATTGAGAAATTGCCCTTATAGATGTTTTATCAATTCTACCGGATTGTGAAATAGAAATTTTAGACAATTTTTTTTCTATTTGTTTTATAAAACGAATAAAAAGCCAAAACAAAATTATTGTAAATCCAAGTGATTTAAATGTTTTAACCCAAAGGAGTTCTCTTAAATGTTGTGAAATTACATATAAAACATTCAAAAGCACTGATAACCAAACAGTTGCTTGCAGTGGTTTATAAAGTGCATGGGCTAGAGCGTCGTCCCAAAATCTTTTAGATTTAATTAATTTTGGATTTATTTTATTAAAAAAAACTCTTATCAAGTAACTTAAAAGAGCTGCTACTATTAAAATTGCAGAAATTTTGATTACCGCGGTAAAATGCTCATGAAAAAAACTATAAATTGAAAAATTAGACATCTTTTACCTTATTTTTTTTAATAAACAACTCTTTTAAAAACCTTAAAAAGGTTCTATTAACATCTTCTGTAGAATACAAGTTAACCTTTTTAATTTCCAAATTATTTTGATCAAAAATTTTAATTACTCCAATTTTTTCATTTTTTTTGATTGGAGCTTTTAAATTTTCATTAAAATGAATAAAAGCCTTAACGTTTTCTTCTTCAGAAGGATAGAAAGATATTATTAAATCATCCAAAATTTTTGCTTTAAGAATTTTATCTGAACCGTCTACTTTTGTTAGGAACTCAGCATTTTTACTAATAATTTGTTTTTCTAAAACCGGTTCTTGAAAAGCGAGATCAAAAAGTTTGATTGCATCTTGATAACGAAGTTGGGTTGAGGGGCAACCGGTTAGAACGCATAAAATGTTTCTATCTTTTTTTTTTGCTAGAGCTATGAGGTTGTATTTAGCTTTTGAAGTATATCCTGTTTTAGCACCTATGACATATTTATAATAATTTTTTCCGGGTTTAAACAACTCAATGTAAGTGATTTTTTCTTTTTTTGATTGTTTATTTGTTTGTGGTCTTAAAAAATATTTACAAGAAAAAAATTCTAAAAAATTGGGATTTTTCAAAGCATTTGAGGTTAAATAGGCTAAATCTTTTGCTGTAGTCATATGATCCGGCATATGCAATCCATGAGGATTTAAAAAGTTGGTATCAATGCAGCCATTTAATTTTAAAAACTTATTAAAATCTTCTATAAAATTTTCGAAAGACCCCGATAAGTTCTGACATATTACATTTGCAGCATCATTTCCGGAAGAAATCATTAGGCCGAATAGAAGATCCTTTAACTTAAGTTTTTCATTTTCAATTATTTCAAAAGATGAACCGTCTGATTCGAGGATATATGGTTTGACTTTATAATTTAGAGCGATTTTTTTATTAGGGCTTATAAGTCGCAGAGCTTCAAAATTTGCTGAGTAATAATCATTAAGATTTTGTGAATACTTATCCAAAAAATAATAAAGAGTGGCAACTTTTGTAAGTGAAGCAGGAAATATTTTTTCTTCTGCATTTTTTTGAAATAGAACTTTATTATTATCGACATTAATAAGAATGGCAGTTTTAGCATTTAATTCAATTTCAAGTGGTTTTGAATACAAACAAAAAGAGACTAGAACAATAAATAAAACTCTAAACACTACTTAACTCCAAATGTTTAAGATTATTATATTATTTTTTCTTGGAAAAACAAGGATTATTAATATTTTTTTTAATTTTAATTCATTAATTTTTCTCATGTAAAAACTATTAATTTCCAATTACATAAATTAAATTAATAAATAATAACAAATGTTTTCTTGACACATCTAATTATAAAAGTCTAGAATGAAAAATAGAGGAAGAACTTTTTAGGGGTTTTTAAAATGTTAAATCCGAATGAAATTGACAATTTTTATAAACAATTCATTGCTAATCTACCAGATTTAGCACATGATGGTATATTGACTGTTGATTTATCATTACTTCATGATTTAAAGCTTTTAAATGATCCGGATCAAATTAAAGACGATCCTGAAGATTTGACACAATATTTTCATGTGATTGAAAATACAGAGAAAGTAACACTTTTTAATGAGCAGTTTTTAGTTTGGATAGTTCCTAAAACTGAGCAGGAAATTCCTCTAACTTATGTGCTTATCGCATTAAACAGACCAGGAAAAACTTCACTAGAGGTTGTTTTTACAACATCCGGAGTTTATAATACACCAAAATATGTATTAAAAGTATTGCAGTATTATCTTTTAGATATGCTGGAAACTGAAGCAGCACTAACTTCAATTGAGAAAAATCAATAACTCATTGATCTTTTTTTTATTAATTTTAGAATATTATGAGGTGGTTTTCTCTTATAAATGACTTCATCCATAGTTTGAAAAATCAAATAGATACCAAGTCCCCCAATTTTTTTATCTTTAAGGGATTCTTTTTTATTAATTTTTTTCTTTTGTGTAAAAATATCAAATTTTTTTGCTGAATCTACAAAAATAATTTCTAAAACGCTATTTACAATAATTTCCAAATGAATTGTACCAACCTTATTTTTGTAGCCATGTTTTACAATATTTACAAACACCTCTTCACAGGCTAGTTCAATTTTTTCCTGTTCTTTTTGATTAAAATATTTTGCAATTCTCTCTCCAATCCAAATAAGCATTGGATATACATTTTTAAGATTTGCGTTAAAAGTTTTCTTTTCTTTTAATTTATCTTCCATACTTTTTATTTACCAGTATATGGAAATAGAATCGATAATTTTTTTTGAAAGTTTTCTATAAAGTGGAGTTAATGCGGCTTCTTTTGCAGTATCAATACCTTCAAGCTGGCCTAAAGAATAAGATAAAATTGTTCTTATATTTCCATTTGAATCAATAAAAGATTGATCATTGATTGATTCAGCATCAATATAATCAAAATCTGCATCAGCTGTTACATTAAACGGACCTAAAATTAATTTATTATTATTTTTTTCGAAAACATTTACATTTGCTGTGATTGAAATATTACCTTCAGTTGCTCTTAAATACTTTTGTCTGATATTTTGATTATTTCTATCATATTTATAACCAATTTGTTTTGTTGATTTAGAAATAATATTCACTTTAATAATATAATCAGCTTTTGAATAAAAATATTTTAAGTTTGGATATGAAGACAACTCATTTATTAATATTGCAGTAAACTCACCGTTATTATCGCCATCAATAATTGGTATAGAAAAAGTTAAAGTTTTATTTAAAGAATTTTGACCTAGATGATAAGAGCAAGAACTACAAATCAGAAAAAAAAAACAAACAATTTATTCATGAAACAGATTCTAATTTATTTAATTTTTCTTTAGCGGCATTAGCAGATTTTGTATTAGGAAAATTTTTAATTACTTTTGTATAATACATTTTGCAAGCCGGAATTTTTTTTGAATTTTCATAAAAATTAGCTGTATCTAAAAGTCCTTTAGCAAAAATTTCATTCATTTCTGATAAAATATTTTCAACTTCCAAAATTTTTTCTTCTTCATAAGAATAATTTTCTTTTAATTTTGATAAATTCAATTTTGCAAGTTCTAAAATATCAAAATTCTGTTGTTTATATGTTGTTTGTATACGGAATGTTTTAGCTATTTCGACAAAGCTCTGTATAGCTAAATCATCTCTTGGAAATCTTTTGATTAAATTTTGGTAAATTTCAACAGCTTCTTTATATTCATGGTATGATAATTTTATTTGTGCTTTTGAGAACATTGACTTACAAGCAAGTTCATGATTTGGCATTGAAGCTATGACTTCATCAAAAATAAATAGAGCATCTTCTTCAGAATCTATTAATTTTGGACCTTTCTTCCATCCGAAAGCTCTTTTTCTTGAACCATTTTTAAACTTTTCGGCTATAGAATATTTATAATGCATAACTTCTTCAAAATATGCCGGGGCAAAATCCCCTTTTAAATATCTTGTAAAATATTTATTTGAAAGCTCCAAATCCTCAACATTGTAATAAGAAACTGCAGCATAAAATAAAATATCTTTAATAAATGGAGAGTCCGGATAATTTTTTATAATAAATTTTGATCTATTTATTACATCTACCCAATTTTGATTTTCAAAAGAGTTTCTGGTAATAGAATAATAAGCATTAGAACTTTCATTTATTTCATTTGAAAAAACAAAAGATGAGAGCAAGGATAGAGTTAAAATAATTTTTTTCATTATACACTTTTTTTAAAGGATATATTACTTAAAAAAAGTTTAAATGTCAACTTGGGCAACATTAATGG
>MGLU01000070.1:0-1436 GCA_001796155.1 Chlamydiae bacterium RIFCSPHIGHO2_12_FULL_27_8
CAATTGTATTTTCAGCTTTGTATAAATTTTCTTTAACTTTCGCTTTTTTACCGGATGTTCCTTTTATAAAGTTAAGTTTAGCTCTTCTAACTTTCCCTTGCTTTTCTACTACAACTTTAGTTACTCTAGGCGAATTTAATAAAAACACTCTCTCCATTGCAGTTCCATATGCACTTCTATAAACTGTAAAAGTTTCAGAAAGACCTGAACCTTTTTTTGCAATAACAAGGCCTGAATATAATTGAACTCTCTCTTTATTTCCTTCAATGATTTTTGTATATACCTTTACAGTATCTCCAACATTGAAAAAAGGCTTTTCCTTTTTTAAAAACTGTTCTTCAAAATCCATAATTTTTTTACAAGTCACGATCTTTCTCCTATTTAACTTTTTTAACCTGTTTTGTTTTGTTTTGTTGTTCTTCAAGAAAATATTTAAAATATAAATCAGGTCGTACTTCTTTTAATTTTTTTAAAGCTTCATTCTTTTTAAAATCTAAAATATCTTTATGATTTCCATTCACTAAAACTTCAGGAACAACCATTCCATCATATTCATTTGGTCTTGTATACTGCGGACCCTCAAATATATTCTCTTCAAAAGAATCATTTTTTGATGATTCCGGATTTTGTAAAACATTTGGTATAAATCTTGAAATTGCATCAACTAATACAATTGCAGCAGCACAACCATTTGTTAAAACATAATCACCTATGCTTATCTCTTCATCTACTTCCTTATCTATAACCCTTTGATCAATCCCTTCATAATGTCCGCAAATCAAAATTAAATGATCTTCCATCGATAATCTTTTACAAATAGTAGAGTTTAATTTCTTACCTTGTGGAGATAAATAAATTATTCTAGATTTTTCATTTTTAACACTTTTTAAAGCATCAAAAAGTGGTTGAGGCGTTAATACCATACCAGGTCCGCCTCCAAATGGTCTATCATCTACTTTAGAATGTTTATCTTTTGAAAAATCTCTTATATCAATCTGATTTACCTCTAAAATTTTATTTTCAACCGCTCTTTTAATAATACTAACATCAAAAGGTCCCTGAAAATAAGAAGGGAAAAGAGATAAAATATCAATTTTTTTCTGATTTTGGGTCATAAATAATCTTTATTTATTTCTTTTTATCATTTTTTTTACTTAGTTTTTTTTCATATAATCTTTTTAAAAGATCCGGTTCTGCTCTTTTAACCAAAGATTCTGCTTTCAATGAAAGCTCTGCACCTTTTTCTAACCAAGATTCTACCTTATCTTTTTCTATAAAAAGATTTTTTTCACCTTCAGCAAATGGATTGTACCAGCCAATCATTTCAATATACTTTCCGTCTCTTGGAGCTTTTTTGTCTATTACTACAAGACGGTATGATTGATTGTTGGTTCTGCCCACTTGACGAAGTCTAATCATTAACGCCATAATTGACC
>MGLU01000070.1:1443-2168 GCA_001796155.1 Chlamydiae bacterium RIFCSPHIGHO2_12_FULL_27_8
TTTTTCATGTTTAAAAGGCTATCTATTGAGCCTTTTTTTGGCATACTTTTTAAAAACTGTTTAATTCTTTTAAATCCTTTCACTAGTCTATTTACATCATCAATTGATGTTCCGGAGCCGTTTGCTATTCTTTTCCTTCTAGGATAAGAAAGATCATCTTTTTCAACTCTTTCTTTTTTAGTCATAGACTTTATCATAACTTCTATTTTTTTTAATTCATCATCATTTATATCTAAACCTTCCATAGAAGAAAAGCCCGGAATCATTTTCATAAGCCCTTTCATTGAACCCATTTTTTTCATCATTGACATTTGCTTTAGATAATCTTCATAATTAAAAGATGCATTTTTTATCTTTTTCTCTAAATCTTCTTTGTCTTCTTCAGTTATTGCTTCTTCCGCTTTCTTAACAAGATTTATAACATCTCCCATACCCAAAATTCTGTCAGCCATAGATTTTGGATTAAAAATTTGAATGTCTTCAATTTTTTCGCCGGTAGTTTCAAATTTTAATGGTTTTTTTGTAACTTCTTTAATTGATATTGCCGCTCCTGCTCTAGCATCTGAATCCAGCATTGTTAATATAGAGCCTGTAATACCAATTTTAGTATTAAATTCGATCGCTGTTTTAACAGCATCTTGTCCAAATGCAGCATTCGCTACAAATAGAATTTCATCGGGATTTGTAATTTCTTTTATATCAATCAGTTCATTCATCAAAACTTC
>MGLU01000070.1:2189-5736 GCA_001796155.1 Chlamydiae bacterium RIFCSPHIGHO2_12_FULL_27_8
CGTATCCAATATCAAAATATCAAAATTTTGATTCCTAGCTTTTTCCAAAGCTTTTTTAGCTACATTTTTAGGTTTTTCATTTTCAATTGAAAATGTTTCAACATCTAAATCTTTTACTAAAATCTTAAGTTGTTCAAATGCTGCAGGTCTTTGCAAATCAAGGCCTGCCACCATAACTTTTTTGTTTTTTTTCTTAAAAAAATTAGCTAGTTTTGCAACAGTTGTAGTTTTTCCGACACCCTGTAATCCTAGAAGCATGTATATCGACGGCTTGTTTTTTTCGGATAAATGTGATTCATCACTTCCCATCAAACTAATCAATTCATCATGAACAATTTTTATAAATTGTTCTCTTGGAGATACCGATTTTAAAATGTTCTCTCCAAGTGCTTTTTCTTTAATTTTTAATACAAATTCAGAAGCTACAGAATAATTAACATCAGCTTCCAAAAGAGCAAGTCTAACTTCTTTTACTGCCTCTGAAATATTAGAGTCTGTAAAAGAACTTCCCTTCGAAAACTTTTTAAAAAGATCCTGAAACTTATTACTTAACGTGTCAAACATAATTTTTTAATATAAAAATACCTAAACAGAATAACTTAGAAATTATTCTATTTCAACAAAAAAGAATCTATTCTTGTCTGAAAAATCCTTTAAAACCTTTTTTTTAATCCAAATTGGATCAGAAAAAATTTTTAAAATATCCTTTTTTTGATTATATCCAATTTCAAAAAAAAGTTTTGCTCCGGGATTTAAATAATTTTTTAATTCATTTTCAAATCTTCTGTAAAATATAAGCCCGTCAGAACCGTCGGTTAATGCTATTTTAGGCTCAAAATCTTTAACCGAACTATTTAAATTCAAATAATCATTTGAAGATATATATGGTGGATTTGCAATAATAAAATCAGCTTTATATCTTTCAAAATTTTTTAATATATCACTTTCTTTAAAAAATATTTCTACACCATTTTTTTTAGCATTTTTTTTTGCTATGTATAAAGCTTTTTTTGAAATATCAAATGCATAAACAGTTAGTTTTGGAAAAACTTTTTTTAAAGCTATTGCTATAGCTCCGGTTCCGGTACAAATATCAAATAAAATTTTACCTTCCAACTCTTCATTTTTTAATAGATTCACAACATGATCCACTAAAATTTCAGTTTCAACTCTGGGTATTAATACATTTTTATTTAAAAAAATTTTAGTATTATAAAAATCAATATTCCCTGCAATTGCCTCTACAGGTTCATTTTTGGATTTTCTTTTTATAAATTGATTGAACTTTCTTTTTTGATAGTTTGATAGTTTTTTATTACACAAAAGATACAGATCTGATCTTTTAACTTTAAATAAAGAACTTAAAAAAAATTCCACATTATAACTAGCATTATCTACAGATCTATTTTTTAGTACTTCAACGCCTTTTTGAATAAATTGAGAAATATTATTCATGCGATTGCAGTTTTTCTTGATAAAAATGAGAAACTAATGCCTGAACTATTTCTTCAAGATTACCTTCCATTACCTGATCCAAATTATAAACCGTAAAATTAATTCTATGGTCTGTAAGCCTGTTTTGAGGGAAATTATATGTTCTTATCCTTTCAGATCTATCTCCGGAACCAACTTGAACCGATCTAATTTCAGCTCTACTTTTAGCTTCGTCTTCTCTTTGCTTTTCTAATATTTTAGCTTTTAAATGTCTCATAGCTTTTTCTTTATTTTTATGCTGAGACCTTTCATCCTGACAGCAAACAACAGCTCCGGTAGGAATGTGTGTAATTCTTACTGCAGAATCTGTAGTATTAACGTGCTGACCACCGGCTCCGGAAGCTCTATATGTATCAATCTTTAAATCTTTTTCATTCAAATCAATCTCTTCTTCTTCAGAAGGCTCTAATAATATTGCAACAGTTGCAGCTGATGTATGCAGTCTACCGGAAGCTTCAGTATCAGGAACTCTTTGCACTCTATGAGTACCACCCTCAAACTGCATTAATCTAAATACATTTGTACCGGAAATAGACATAATAAACTCTTTGAATCCACCTCTTTCAGATGGGGTTGTGGATAGATATTCAACTTTCCAGCCATTATGTTCCGCAAAATATTGATACATTCTAATTAAATCGCCGACAAAAAGGGCAGCTTCATCTCCACCTGTTCCTGCTCTAATCTCCATAATAATATTTCTGTTATCTCTTGGATCCGGAGGAACTAAAATCATGTGAAGTCTTTTATTTGAAAGCTCAAGCTCCTTTTCTAAATTTGCAATATCCTCTCTAATGACAGAAATCATTTCAGGATCTTTTTCAGCAATTATTAACTGTTTATTTTGAGAAAGCTGACTTAAAGTCTTTTTGTAATATTCATATTCGTCTTTAAGTCCATTGAGTCTTGAATGTTCTAATGTAAGTTCCTTGAAACTTTTTTTATCTAAAAAAGCATCAGCGGAACTTAAAAGAGATTCAACTTCTACTAATCTAGATAGAAGCTTTTGAATTTTCTCTTCCATTATTATTTAGATTTAGCTCTTTTTTTTGTTTTTTTCAAAGCGTTTTCTTCTTCTACTTCTTTAGCTTTTAGAACTTCTTCTTTCTTTTTAGCATATTTTTTAGAAAATTTATCTAGTCTTCCTTCCGTATCGATAAACTGTTTGCTTCCGGTAAAGAACGGATGGGAGGCTGAAGAAATTGACACTTTATAGACAGGATATGTTTTTCCTTCGAATTCCTCTGTATCTTTAGGTTGCAGTGTAGATCCGCAAACAAATTTATAACCATTTGAAGTATCAACAAATAAAACTTCTTGGTATTTAGGATGTGTATTTTTTTTCATTTTTTCTCCAAATAATCAATTTTAGATACAACTTTATCTTGAATTATCAAAAAAAACAATAGAATTTTTATCAAAAAACTTTTTTAAAATTAAATTTTATTTTACTATATCTAAAAAAAAAGGATTTATATGTTTAGAGCAATTAGAGTTGCTGTAGCAAATGCAGAGGGGCCGCAAAGAGACCCGGCCTCAAGACCACCCAGAGTGTTTAAACCAAGTCTTGATAGAATTTATGAGGTGGCTACTCCTATTCTTTCAAGATCTCCCCCAGTTGATACAGTAGTTGAGATGACCGAAGATATCGAAGATAAAATTGATGAAAAAATAAAAAAAGTATAAAAAAAAATACAATAAAATTATTATTAAATAAATTCAATTTATGAGTAATTTTGTTAAATAAAGAATATAAAATAGGTCCAACGAAAACTTTTTTAATTGTAAAAATATTAATTTTTACAACTTTAACAGCAAGCATGTTAAATGCTATTTTTTCTCCAATGATGAAAGTTTCATATCTTGACAAATTTTTATCACTATCTCCTTTAACATTTGAAAAATTTTATTTATGGCAGTTTTTTACCTATAGTATTTTAGAAAGCAGCTACGGAATAAATGTAGGTTTTTTATTTAACCTTGGCTTTAATCTATATCTTTTTTGGATTATATCAACAGAAGCAATTGTTAGAACTTCTAAACTGCAATTTGG
>MGLU01000070.1:5747-11332 GCA_001796155.1 Chlamydiae bacterium RIFCSPHIGHO2_12_FULL_27_8
TTATTTCAATTATTTTAACAGGATTTTTTGTATTTCTCTCAATGCTGATTACTAAATCTTCACATTCATTCACATCTATTTCAATACCTTTGTATATTGTTTTAATTGGATGGATGATGTTAGTTGACAAAAACAGTAAAATATTTTTATTTTTCGCTATACCTATCAAACTTACAAATCTTGTACTGATTGTTATTGGTTTCAGCTTATTTACAAGTTTATCTAATATGAACATCGTATATTTTACAGCGGTATCTTCAAGTGTTTTGATTGCATATTTTTATTCTGTAATAGTCTTTCAAAAAAATGGACCAATAAAAAACATTTATCCATTTGAAAATAAAACTATTAGTTTAACTTCAAAATTTATTGATAAAATAATTAAAAAATAATTTTAAACTTTTTCTTTTCTCTTATTGATAAAAAATTTTTTTAAAAGATCTGTAGAAAGCTCTTCTAAAACACCACCTTCAATTTCTATATTATTAGAAATATTTTTATTTTCACAATAATTTATAAAATAATCATGAGATCCTATCTTATTGTCTTTAGCCGCATAAACAACTTTTTTTAATCTAGAAAGCAAAATAGCTCCAAAACACATTATACATGGTTCAAGCGTTACATAAAGAGTACATTCGTTTAGTCTCCAATCATTTAAAAATGCCTCTGCCTGAGTAATAACAAGCATTTCTGCATGTGCAGTAGCATCTTTTAATGTTTCTACCTGATTATGTGCTTTTACTATAATCCGGTTATTGTATACTATCACAGCACCGATTGGAACTTCATCCTCTGAAAATGCAATTTCAGCCTGTTTTAATGCCTGCAGCATATAAAATTTATTTTGATCCATTATTTCCTCAAATTTATATAAAAAAAATATTTTAATTTTAAAAAGGCAAAAATTACAAACTACCTTTTTTATTTTGGGTTGAAAACATATTCTACAATAAGATAAAATAGAGTTAAATAAAAACAAAGTAGGAGTTATACTAAAATGTCTTTAGATAAAGGAACAAAAGAAGAGATAACAAAAAAATTTCAACTCCATGAAAAAGATACAGGTTCAGCAGATGTGCAAATTGCAATTTTGACAGAAAGAATCGCTGAATTAACTGAACATCTTAAACTTTCACCAAAAGATCATAGTTCAAGACTTGCTCTTTTAAAACTAGTTGGTCAAAGAAGAAAACTTTTAGATTATTTAAATTCAACTGATACAAAAAGATATCAAACTTTAGTTACAAAACTACAACTTAGAAAATAATTTAGTGCCGGTACTACTTACCGGCTTTTTTTAAAAAAACTAAAAGATAGAGGACAGATATAAAAATTTTAAAATTAACTTTTGAGTTTTTATCTCTGGTATTCTATCTTTTACATATTACAATTCATTAGGAGTATTAATGCAACATACAAGACATTCATTCAATTTGAATGGTAAAGAAATAATTTTAGAAACAGGAAAAATTGCAAGACAAGCAAACGGATCAGTTTTATTACACGCCGGAGACACAACTATCCTTTCAACAGCATGTGCAGCAAAGCAGCCGATGGAAGATGTTGATTTTCTACCTTTAAAGGTCGATTACCAGGAAAAATTCTCTTCAGCCGGAAAAACACTCGGCGGATTCATTAAACGTGAAGGAAGGCTATCTACAAAAGAAATTCTAATTAGCCGTTTAATAGACAGATCAATAAGACCTTTATTTATAGATGGATATTATCAAGACACTCAAGTTTTAAGTTATGTTTATTCATATGATCCATTAAACAAACCGGATGTCTTATCAATAATTTCAATATCTGCAGCACTTACAATTTCAGACATTCCATTTATTAAACCTATCGGTGCTGTAAGAGTTGGGTATATTAATGAAGAATTTATAATTAATCCGACAGAAGAAGAAGTTAAAAAATCATCTTTAGATTTATTAATTGCAGGTTCTAATGACGCAATTTTAATGATTGAAGGATTTTGTAATTTTTTAAGTGAAGAACAAGTGTTAAAAGCAATCGAAATAGGCCATGAAGCTATAAAAGTTATATGTCATGGTATTTCAGAATTTGCAAAAAAATGCGGAAAAGAAAAAAATTTAGAAGGTCTATACAAAATAGACCAAAGCATTATTAATGATGTTTCAGAATTTTCTACTCCTTTAATTTTAGAAGCACTATCAATTAAAGAAAAAAAATTAAGAGAAAAAACTTTTGATGAAACTTTATCAAAAGTAAAAGAAGAATTTAAAATTGGAACTGATGACCAAAAATTTTCATTAAAAGATTTAAATATTGCATTTAAAAAAGTCTCTTCAAATCTTATGAGAGATATGATTTTAAATAAAAATATCAGAATTGATGGAAGAACAACTACTGAAATCAGACCAATATCTGTTGAAACTGCACTTTTTGGTAAAACTCACGGCAGTGCACTCTTTACAAGAGGAGAAACTCAAGCCATTGCAGTTTGTACTCTAGGTGGAGAAACAATGGCTCAAAAATATGAAGATTTACATGGTGAAGGTCTTCAAAGATTTTATCTTCAATATTATTTCCCTCCTTTTTCAGTTGGCGAAGTTGGCAGATCAGGCCCTCCCGGAAGACGAGAATTAGGACATGGAAATTTAGCTGAAAGAGCTATTTTAGCTTCTCTTCCGGAACAAAAAGATTTTCCATATACAATTAGACTAGAATCAAATATTACAGAATCTAACGGGTCATCTTCTATGGCTTCAGTATGCGGCGGATCACTTGCACTAATGGATGCAGGTGTACCCCTAAAAAGACCGGTTTCAGGTATTGCTATGGGATTAATTTTAGATGAATCTCAAAAGTATTCTATTCTTTCCGATATTATCGGAGCAGAAGATGCTTTGGGTGATATGGATTTCAAAATTACCGGAGATGATACAGGAATTACTGCCTTCCAAATGGATATTAAAGTTGAAGGCATAACAACAGAAATTATGAAAAAAGCTTTAGATCAGGCAAAAGAAGGAAGAATTCACATTTTGAAAAAAATGCTTGAAGTTTGTCCTAAATCTAAAGATCAAATTTCTACACATGCTCCTAAAATTGAAACCATTCAAATTAATCCAAGTAAAATTGGAATAGTAATTGGTCCCGGTGGAAAACAAATTAGATCTATTATTGAAGAAACAAATGTTGAAATGGACATTTCAAATGATGGGCTTGTTTCAATAGTTTCTTCTGATCAAAATGCTTTAAATAGAGCAAAAGAAATTGTTCTAGATTTAACAGCAGAAGTTGAAATTGGAAAAACATACCATGGAAAAGTAACCTCAATTAAACCGTTTGGCTTATTTGTTAAAATATTTAGTAAAGAAGGATTATGTCATATATCTGAAATTTCACATTCAAGAATTGAAAACATCAATGATTTCTTTAAAGAAGGAGATCCTATTGAAGTGAAAGTTTTAGATGTTAACGATAGAGGTCAAATAAAACTTTCTCATAAAGTATTATTAAAGCAAACAGATTAGTTACAATAGATATTTCTTATGAAGCTTGGGAACCTTTTAGGCTCACAATCTTCATAAGAATTTATACCCTTAAAAAGAGTTTCTTTTATTACCGGTTCTAATTTTCCGGCTGCTTTTAAGTATTGTGATTTTATTTTCAGAAGCATCATTAAATTTTCTAAATTAAACATATTGGAGTCAATAAGTTCTCTATCCGGTGTATTTAATAAAATAGATAAAAAAGGTTCTTTTTTAATTTTTTTATTCATTAACTTTTCTAAAAAAAAGATTTTTTTGTTATCCCAATCTTTGGCAATATGATGGGAAAAATAACTATCCACTGAAATTATTTGAGTTAAAGACACTCTTGTATAGTGTTTTACTATAGACAGTTTATGCGGAAAATATTTTAATGCCCTAAAAAGTGCTTCTATTGAAGAAAATTCTAATATTTCATCTGTTCCACAAACTTGAATTTTCATAGGAATATTAAACGGATAAGAATTTGATAAACAAAAGATATCTGATGAAAATACCTGTCTAGAAATTTCGTCTGTTTTTTGGTCTAATGTACTTGTTGAACCAAAACCGGCATAACCTGCTTTAGATTCTTTAGAAATTGCTGTAATTGTCATAATTTTTTTTTATATTTGCTGAGGTGCGATGCCTTCATCCGGTTTATTTGTTACTTTAGGTGGAATAGGTGGCGGTGATGCTTTTTGTAAGTTTTCAGCAATTTTAAGCTTCTTTTTCTTCTCTTCACTATCCCAAGTATCATCCATAATTTTTTTAACATCTTCTTTATCAAGAGTTTCAAATTCCATTAAAAGAGCTGCCATTAACTCTAATTTTTCTCTATGATTTTCAATAATCGATTTTGCTGATTTATAAGCTTCATCTAAAAGTTTTTTTATTTCTTTATCAATTGCTTCCGCGGTTTCTTCTGAATAATTTTTATCCTGATATGAACCCATTCCTAAATACTGACCGCTTCTAGATCTCTCCTCATAAGAAACCGTACCTAAAGAATCACTCATACCCCATTCACAAATCATCGCTCTTGCCAATTTCGTAGCTTGATTAATATCCTGCTGAGCTCCGGATGAAATATCATCTAAAAAGAGCTCTTCACCAAGTCTACCGCCCATACAGATAGCTAGTTCATCAATGATTTCTTTTTTTCTATAATTTAATCTATTTTTTTTCGGCATAAAATGAGTCGCACCAAGAGAAAAACCTCTTGGAATAATTGTAACTTTATCAACAGGATCTGCATGTTCTACAACAAGCCCTACAATAGCATGGCCGGATTCATGGTACGCTGTAATTTTTTTATCCATTTGATCCATTTCTAGGCTTCTTCTCTCTTTACCGAATCTCACTTTATCACATGCTTCCATAGCTTCCTGAGAAGTTACAGCTTTTCTGTTTTTTCTAGCCGCAGCTAAAGCAGCTTCATTCAAAATATTTTCAAGATCAGCACCGGAAGCTCCCGGTGTTACTTTTGCAATATTCATTAAATCTACAGAAGGATCAATTTTAATTTTTCTAGCATGAACTTTTAATATTTCATATCTTCCTTTTACATCAGGTAGATCTAATACAACCTGTCTATCAAATCTTCCCGGTCTTAAAAGGGCTCTATCTAAAATATCAGGTCTATTCGTAGCCGCCATTAAAATGACGCCTTCTTTAGTAGTAAAACCATCCATTTCGACTAAAAGCTGATTTAATGTCTGCTCTCTTTCATCATGCCCACCGCCAATTCCGGCTCCTCTATGTCTTCCTACTGCATCAATCTCATCCATAAAAATAATACATGGAGCATTTTTTTTAGCTTGCTCAAAAAGATCTCTAACCCTAGAAGCACCCACTCCCACAAACATTTCGACAAAGTCAGAACCTGAAATTGAAAAAAACGGTCTGTCAGCTTCTCCGGCCACAGCTTTTGCAATTAAAGTTTTACCGGTTCCGGGAGGTCCGACAAGCAAAACTCCTTTCGGAATTCTTGCACCCAGAGACGTAAATTTATATGGATCTTTTAAAAAATCCACAATTTCTTCAAGCTCTTCTTTTGCTTCTTCACAACCTGCAACGTCC
>MGLU01000070.1:11353-15037 GCA_001796155.1 Chlamydiae bacterium RIFCSPHIGHO2_12_FULL_27_8
AGTAATACCACTATCACAATCGGTAAAAGTGTAAAAATAAAATTAAAATAATTAGGAGCCGGTTCTTTACTTGTAAAGGATTTTTCCAATACCTGCGTTCTAGGCTGGTCCGGAGCTTTAACAATTAATCCTTTATTTTCAGCAAAACCTACCCATTCTTTTTGAGCTTCATTATACCATTTTGTAAAAGTTTCAGGATCTTGATTTTCTAAAACTTTTGTAGAAATCTCCTTATCATTAAAAAACCAAAAAGCTGATGAAACTTTTGATCTTGCATAATTTAAATGAGATTGATTCTTATCAATTTCTTTT
The DNA here is from genome assembly GCA_001796155.1 of Chlamydiae bacterium RIFCSPHIGHO2_12_FULL_27_8. GTDB lineage: Bacteria > Chlamydiota > Chlamydiia > Chlamydiales > SM23-39 > O2-12-FULL-27-8. The sequence continues at coordinate 11,666 of MGLU01000070.1, forward strand.
AAAAGTGTATTGTATTTTGAAACTTCTTCTATATAATTTCTAACCGGTCTTAATTTTGAAAGATATACTCCATTTTCTAAAGTAAAAATATCCTTACAAATATTTTCTAATCCCACAATTGCATCTGCAAGTCTTGATTTTATAGATTGTATATTTAATGAAGAATCTATTGCCTGTAATGATACTTCAATTTTATCAAGCTTCGATAATAATAACTGGTCACTTAAACCAATATCCTCAGACTGTATTAAATATATAAAACCTAAAAGATGTTTTTGAATTTTTTGAACATTTTGAAAAGATTCTATTTTAGTATCATTAAAATTTTGTTTTATTTGGTTTAAATTTAATATGTTATATTTTTTTGTCTTACCTGAATCAATTGAATTTGTAAAATCAGCATTATCAAAACTGCTGTCAACTATTTGAAGAGATTTATTGTTAAATGATGATACATATAAAAATAACTCTGATGAAGCTATTGCTTTCTTTTTTAAATATGGAATTTCAGATTTTAAAAACTCTCTTTCCAAAGCATATTTATACTTATTATTTAAATTGGTCAAATAATCAAATCTTAAAATACTTTCATCTGTTTGTTTCTCTCTAAATTTTGAACTGAATGTAACCAGATTTTCGTTTTGTGCAATTTTATTATTAGTTTCCGGTCTTAAAAGATCCAAATTTACTAAATGTTCCAGCTGATGCGAAAATGAAACATTTGAATTCTTATCTTTTGTAACTGTCTGCATAGTTAAAAGCACTAATACAGAAACAATTATAAAAATAAAAAAACTGCCAGGAAATTTTTTATTTTGCCCTTTATTTGGATTGTTACCTTTCATAAGTATCTCTTCTTAAGTTATTTTTTTGAGTGCTGAAACATATAATTAAAACATCTTAGCACTATTTTTGTAAACTATAATGGGAGTTATTAGCTCTCTTCCCCTTAACTCATCTATAACAAAAGGGTTTTCTAATATCAAACATTATTTTAAATATAATGATACTTCAAGAAAAATTGAGCCTTTACTTTCTCTCTCTTTGCCTGTAAAAAACTCATAAATTCTATTTTTTTCATCATAAATAACAGGAAATAAATACTTTATGAAAGACGGAACCTTATTGTCAGACATTTGTTTACTAAACTTTTTATCATTTTTTATAAAACCAATTTTATAATTTCCTTCCGGAAGATATATTTTTAAATTGTTTAAAAATATATCTTTAAAATTTTTGTTTTTTTGTTTTTTTAAGACTTTTTTGATTTTTATGACAAAAAAGTCATTGTCTTCAAAAATTCCTTCCTTTAATTGAATGCTAAAATTGCTGTCGAATTTTTTTTTAAAAATATAAAAAATACCCCTGTCAATGTAAATTTCAAAGTTTTCAACTAAAAATTTAAGGTTAGCCTTATTTTTAAGTAGTGCCTCAGAAATTTTAAGAAGCTGATCCTTTGTTAAATTAATAGCCTCATCTTTAGCTATCCTTTTTAAAAGATACTTTATCTCTAAAATTTCAAGATTTTTAGGAAATTCAAAAATTGTAAATAATTTGAATTTTTTTATATTTTCCAAATATTTATTGAGTTTTTTATATAAATATTCATCCAGTTCATTAGATTCAGATGAAATATTGTATAATGTATTTGTAATGCTTTTACCAAAAGTCTTGTCCAAATATGGCAAAATATCGCTTCTCATCCTAGCTCTTAAATAATATGTGTCATAATTTGTTACATCATCGATATATGAAATATTATTTTTTTTTAAAAATTCTGAAATATGTTTTTTTTCCATATAAATAAAAGGTCTTAAAACCCTCATTTTATTAAAAAAATTCTCTTCTTTCATCGCAGTTAAATTAAATATCGAAGCCCCTTCAAAAAGCCGCTTTAAAACGGTTTCTGCAAGATCGTTCTTGTGATGAGCTAATAATAGTGCATCAAAATTATTTTTAAAATAAAGCTCTTCAAAAAAATTATATCTTTCTATTCTGAATTTATCTTCCAAATTCTTAAAATTTTTTATATCAATTTTTTTTAAATGAAAAAAAATATTTTTTTCCTGCATCTCTTTTTTCAGCATTAAAGATTCAGCTTCGCTATCTTTTCGATAAGAGTGATCAATATGTGCTAAATGAAGCTCAAAGTTAAATTTGTCTTTTAGCTTTAACAGAAGCTCAAAAAGAGCTCTTGAATCGCTTCCCGAAGAGAAAGCTAAAAGGATTTTTTTATCTTTTAAGTTATACTTCAATAAAAAATTATTTAAGTAATTTAAAATATTCATACAATTGTTCTAATCTAAATTTATAACATTTTATCAGAAAATAGAAAAAAAATATGCCTATAATTTGGAAATATCTGTTAAAAGAGTATTTAAAAGTATTTTTTTTAAGTATTTTCTCCTTTATTTTCATTCTTTTGATTACTAGGTTAAAAGAAATTGCCGGCTTTGCTACCCTTTCAAATAATTTTTTATATACAATACTATTTGCTCTATATCAAATTCCTCATATTCTTCCGATTTCCATATCAATTTCCTGTTTAATATCAATATCTCTTCTTTTTCAAAAACTATCTAAAATGCATGAATTAACAGCTCTAAGATCCTTGGGACTTTCCATCAAAAATATTTTGACTCCAATACTTTTGATGTCATTTGTTTTTTCACTTTTAAATTTTCTAATTGTTTCAGAAATTGGACCTATTTCCAGATATAAATCTAAAGAGCTTTTTTACAAAAATACTTCGATGAATCCTCTTGTTCTTCTTCAAAGAAGACAAAAGATGTCAAATATTAAAAATTCATATGTTGAAATATCAACAAAAAATAATGATAGGTCTGCAGATGATTTATTAATTATTACATTTAATAAAGCCAATAAAAGATTAAATCTGATAAATGCTAAAAACTTAAAACTTGATGAAAATTTTTTAATTGGAAAAGATATTTCCATTATCTCATATTTAGATTCCAAAGAAGTGAATAATTTTGATAATTTAGCAATTGAAAATCAGTTATCTTTCAAAACAAAAGCATCTGCAATTTCAAATATGATAAAATCAAACCAGTGGAATATGAGCAGCTCTGCTATGTGTCTTAAAATGCTTTTATTAAAAATAAAAGATGAAAAAAAAATACTAAAGAATAAAAAAAATGTTAGCGCGATAATAGAAATAGCAAAAAGAACAGCGTTTGGACTTTCTTCATTTAGTTTTGCATTTATTGGAGCTAGTTTTGGGATTTCAATCTCAAGATCCGGATCAATAAAAAATATTATTTTAGCTATTTTATCAACACTTGTAATTTTAATAAGCTTTACTTTAGGAAAATCTCTAAAGTATTACCCTATTTTTTCAATTATTGCTTA
>MGLU01000070.1:15227-18164 GCA_001796155.1 Chlamydiae bacterium RIFCSPHIGHO2_12_FULL_27_8
AAATGAATATTCATCATGAACTAACAGCACTTAGAATGGCCGGAATATCTTCAAGACTTTTATCAAGACCGGTTTTGATTTTGGCAATTTTATTTAGCTGTATTTCATATATCAATCTCCAATTTTTTTATCCGGGAGCATTGAATTTTAAAAATAATTTTAAAGATACCTATATAAAAAAAACAAAATATAAAAATCTCCATCCAAATGTTATATATTTAAATGATAATTCTAAACTTGTTTTTCAAAAATTCAACAGGAATAAAAAAAAACTTTTCGATGTTTTTTTCATAAAAAATAATGAGGATATTTACCATGCTAAATACTTGGATCTAAATTCTTCTCCCCCTATTGGCAAATTTGTTGATTTTCTATCAAGAAAAGATTCATATTTTGAAAAAATTAATTCCTTTGATGAGTATGAATTTACTGAAATTAATATTCAAAATGGTCAATACAGCCTTTTTATTCCTTATTTAAACAGATCTATTAGCATGCTTTTATCACAATATAAAAATTTATCCTTTTCAAAAAAAGATAAAATAGAAATTTTATCTTATTTAAATTACAAATTAGCAATGCCTCTTTTATCAGTTTTACTTATTATCTTTGTATTCCCGTCACTTCTTCATTTTTCAAAAAATATATCTATTTTTTTTATATGTGCAATTTCTATCTTCGGATATATAATTTTTCATACTGTAATGGATTCAGCATTAATTTTAGCTGAAAACTCATTGTTTTCACCATATGTAATAATATGGAGTCCGATTGTATTATCTTTTTATCTAGGAATCAGAAAATATATAAAAGCTTAAAGCTGACTTTTTTTTTCTCTAATGACTTTTCTTTTATTAGCTTCCATATATCTAATTTTCTGTTGCTTAGTTTCCGGTATTGCTGTTTTTATTTTAATGACATTATTGCTATCGTCAATCGAATTAAAAGTAAAATATGCAGATAGAATTTTCTTTTGATCTAATAATCTGAAATCCTCAGCAATGACTTTTACACCGACTTCAATAATTTTATCCCAAACCCTATTTACTGATGCAAATGCTAGCAAAATATCATCTTTTTTTATTAAAGAATAATATCTGATAAAATCAATGCCGATAGTTAAACACTTTGTCTCACAGTGATTTTTTGCCACTTTATGAGCTAAATCATTAACCAAATTCAATATACAACCACCAAAAATAACATTATCAGGAGAAATGTTTGCATTAAAAACATCTATTTTAATATTTTCTAAAGCTGTTTCAGATATGGGCTTTCCTTCCCCTTTTTGGATTATGAACACTTTATTCCTCCTGTTATAATTTAATTACATATTGCTATTGGCAATTTTGAATCAAGAAAAAAATATATATATAAATAAAAAAGACCCTTGGGTAAACCCAAAGGCCCTTAGATAAACAAGGAGGAAGAAAAAAAGTTTATCGTTTAGAAAATTGGAATCTCTTTCTAGCACCCGCAAGACCATATTTCTTTCTTTCTTTCTTACGTGCATCTCTAGTAAGATACCCTAAATCTTTTAATTGACCTTTTAGGTCATCATTATCAGTTACAAGAGCTCTCGATATCCCAAGTCTTATTGCTACCGCTTGTGCTTCAAGTCCACCGCCCTTTACTCTTACCATTAAATCGTACTTCTTTTCACAGTTAAATAGCTTTAATGGAGATGTTATAATATTTCTTTGAAAAGATAAAGGAAAATATTCAAATATTTTTTTTCCATTAACTTGTATCTCGCCATTACCCTTTCTAATTCTAACAGATGCAACTGCAGTTTTTCTTCTGCCAACACCCAAAATTTCTTCTGCTTTTTTCTTAGCCATTGTTCCTCAAATTAAATATTTACAACTAGTGGTTTTTGAGCTTGAAGGTTGTGATCTTCATTTTTGAATATTTTTAATTTTTTAAGCTGTTGTCTAGCTAGCTTTGATTTTACCGGCATCATACCCTTAACAGCTCTATAAATTATTTCTTCAGGATTCTTTTTTAACATCACTCTATACGGAACTTCTTTAAGTCCGCCAACCCATCCGGTATGATATCTATAGACCTTTCTTGCTTCCTTAGTGCCGGTAACCTTGATTTTGTTTGCATTAACTACTACTACAAAATCACCTGTATCAACATTTGGAGTATAATTAGGTTTATGCTTTCCTCTTAATATCTTGCTAATTTCAGTTGCAAATCTACCTAGAGTTTTTCCATTTGCATCGAACAAAAAATACTTCTTTTCTGTCAATGCTTCTGCTTTATGAACGAACTTTGTAATATCCATTGTCTTATCTTTTTTATAAAAATTGTTTAATAACTAGAATATGACTATGCTCCATTTTTTGCAATTTTTTTCTTAAAAATATTCTTTCTTGTAATAAGTTTTAGTTTCATTTAAAATTTTATTCAAAAAATTTAAATTATATATATAGATGAAAGAAATTAAAACTTTTTTTATAAAAACATATGGCTGTCAGATGAATGAACTCGACTCCGAGATTCTTTCTACCCAGCTTGAAAATAAAGATTTAACACAAGTTCAAGACGAAAGCTCTGCCGATATAGTTATTTTGAACACCTGTTCAGTCAGGGATATGGCTGAACAAAAAGTTTTCGGTCAGCTATATAAATTGAAGGAAAATAATAAAATTGTAGGAATTGCCGGCTGTATGGCCGTATCTAAAAAACAAGAACTTATTAAAAAATTTCCTTTTGTCGATTTTTTAATAGGAACTAATAATTTATTAGATATTTCTCAGACTATAGATAATATTTTAACAAAAAATCAAAAAATTTATAAAACTTCTAAATTTCATGAAACCGGTTTAGAAGACATTCTAATTAATAGACAAAACAAGCTAAAAGCTTCTGTATCAATAATTAGAGGATGTAATAACTATTGTTCATATTGCATAGTTCCCTTCACAA
>MGLU01000070.1:18204-32522 GCA_001796155.1 Chlamydiae bacterium RIFCSPHIGHO2_12_FULL_27_8
AGAAGTAAAAATTGTCGAAAAAAATGGATATAAGGAAATTACTTTACTAGGTCAAAATGTTAATTCATATGGAAATGACTTTAAAGATAAAACTACTAGCTTTCCGGATCTTCTATATAATTTAAATAAAATAGACGGTATAGAAAGAATACGATTTATGACCTCTCATCCAAAAGATATAAGTATAGATTTAATGCATGCGATTAGAGATTTAGAAAAAATATGTGAATTTGTACATTTTCCGATTCAATCAGGATCTAATAGAATTTTAAAAAAAATGCAGAGAAGTTACTTAAAAGAAGAATATTTGGAAAAAGTATTTAAATTAAAAGAAATTGTTCCAAAAGCCACTATAGGCACTGATATTATTGTAGGGTTTCCAACTGAAACTGAAGAAGAATTTTTAGAAACACATGATGTTTTTAAATTAGTCAATTATGACACTGCTTTCATATTCGCTTACTCTCCACGAGAAAAAACTCCTGCCATAAAATGGGATGATGACATTAATAAAGATTTAAAACTGGAAAGACTTCAAAAATTATTAAATTTGTATAAAAGTCTATTAAAAGAAAAATATCAAACATTGATAAATTCTTTTACTGAAGTTCTAGTAGAAAGTTTTAATGCAGAGCAAAGAATATTAAAAGGAAGAAACAGAAGATTTGAGAAAGTTATATTTAAAGGTGACATTTCTTTAGTAAATACTCTTCAAAATGTGAAAATTATTGGTTTTAAACATCAAACATTAATCGGAGAGAAAATTTAATAGTCAATCACCCCTGCCTGAAGGCAGAGGCTTGTAAGGTGACTTACAACGAGGTGGGCACAAAAGTGCTTTGCAAGGGTTGATTAGGGGGCAAAAAGGAAACTTTATGCAGAAGTTAGTTGGAAGAGATACATACACACCATGGGATACTCCACTAGTCCCATGCAACTGTGATCTGCCATTAAACAGAGAGGAAACTTTCAGTGTGTCAGATTTAAAAACTCCTTCTAACAACCCCGAAGTGGATTACTCTAGCCTGCGGAGGCTTTAAAAGCATTAAAGCCGGCATTTTTTTAATAGTGGCACTTCATCCCATTCCTAAAGAAATGGGTTTCTTGCCACAAAATAATAAAAACATTTGACTTTAATTCTCATTTTCAATTTTATATCTTTTCAAAAAGAGTACAAAATGAGCATAGAATTACAAAACCTTAATATTCCTCAAGATTTTATTTGTCCAATATCCTCAGATCTAATGGTTGATCCTATTATCACAAATTGCAGACATAATTTTGAAAGACTTCATTTTTTAAGATGGATTACTGAATCTGTAACAAGAGAGGTAACATGTCCTTTATGTAGAACCAAAATAACTTCTTATGGCACTGATGAAAATTTACAAGAAAGAATTCAAGATGAATTCCTCAAAGTTAATCGTGCAAATATACTATACTTTCAAAATTTAAGATCTCAAATATATCCAGATTTACATGTGGATGCTGAAATTGAAATAAACGAAATTTTACAAGAAGAAGCCGGACAAAACTGGAACGGAATTATTAATGGAATGACAAGCTGTGTTTCAAGTATCGCCGCTTCAGTACATAATTCACTTATAAGGCTTAGAACTTTTGCAGCTAGATCAATTATTAACCTTTTATCTCATCCTCAAAGAGCTGCAACAGAAATAAGATCTAATGATGAAATTAGATATCAACGAATCCTCTATATGCTAGATAATAACATGGTTGAAAATGCAATCGCAGAAAAAAATCTCATAGAAAATACTAATTATAAATTAGTAACATCTAGATTAATTTTTGAATATTCTATATCTAGAAATATTATTGCAACCGCAGAAAGAATGCTTGAAGAATTTACAAATGAAAATGAAAAATTATTCAAAACAAGACTTGTAGCAAAAAAATATTTAGAAAATTTTCAATTTAAACAAACTTTTAAATTTTTACATAAATTACCCAGAGGTTCTAGAGTGGAATTTATTTTGCTTTTCCCAAGTTTTTATTTAGAATATTTATTTAGCAAAATATTTAGATAAATTTTAAAAATTCAACATTTTTTTAAAATCTTCTTCAGAAATAATTTTTATATTTAATTTTTTTGCTTTTTGGTATTTTGATCCGGGCTCTTCTCCTGCAAGAAGAAAATCTGTATTTATACTTACAGCTGAAGATGTTTTCCCCCCTCTTTCTTTTATAATTTTTTTTGCTTCATCCCTTGTAAAATCTTTTAATGTCCCGGTTAAAACAAAACTTTTATCTTCAAAATTTTTATCAATAAATTTTTTTTCTTCAATTTTTTTAGGTTTCACTCCGAGTTCTATCAATTTTTCTATTTCATATAAATTTTTAGAATCATTAAAAAAATTCACAATAGCTTCTGAAGCTTTTTCTCCAATACCTTCAATTTCCAAAAGATCTTCTTTAGAAATTTTTTTTAAATTATCTATTGTCTTAACTCTATCAGCTAAAATTTCTGCAGTTTCTGCTCCAATATATTGAATTCCCAATGCCATTATAAATTGAGAAAGTGTCGGGTTCTTAGATTTTTCAATACTTTCTAATAAATTTTTAATCGATTTCTCTTTAAATCCATCTAGATTTAAAAGCTTTTTTTCGTCGAGTAAATAAATGTCAGAAGGTTTTGAAATAAGCTTTTTTTCATATAACATTTCTACAACTTTTATTCCCAAATTTTCAATATCCATAGCATTTTTAGATGCAAAATATTGAAGTTTTCTTATTTTTTGACCCGAACAGTTTTTATTTACGCATTTGTATGCTGTTTCACCTTCTTTTTTTATTACACTTTCAAAACAAATTGGACATTTTAATGGAATTTTAAATTTTTTAGATTCTTCTCTTTTAGAGAAATCCACAGATACTACTTTAGGAATAACATCTCCACCTTTCTCAATAACAACAGTATCCCCGATTCTGATATCTTTTCTATCAATCTCATCCTGATTATGAAGTGTTGCTCTGGAAATTGTAGAACCCGCTAAAAAAACCGGGGCCAATTCAGCAACCGGTGTTAATATCCCGGTCCTTCCAACTTGTATTGTGATATTCAATATTTTAGTTTTAGCTTGCTCAGGCTGAAACTTATATGCAGCAGCATATCTTGGATGTTTACCTGTAAAACCTAGTTTTTTATGTTTTTTTAAATCATCAACCTTTATAACTATTCCATCAATTTCAAAAGAAAGCTCATGACGTATCTTTTCAATATAATCAGCAAATAAACAAATATCTTCCGGATTTTGACAAAGTTTAATATGTTTTTCGTTTGCAGTAGGGATTTTCAAATTTTTAAAAAAATGATGAAGTTCAAATTGAGATGATAAAAAGTTTTCAGCATCAGCTACCCCATAACATACTATATCAAGTTTCCGTGAAGCTACAATTTTAGGATCTAAAAGTTTTAATGAACCTGCCGCCGCATTTCTAGGATTTGCAAAAACTTCTTCCCCATTTTCCTCTCTTAAATCATTTAATTCCTGAAAAGTTTTTTTATACATAAAAACTTCCCCCCTAACCTCTAAAATTTTAGGTATGTTTTTGCCTGACAATTTTAATGGAAGAGACCTTATAGTTTTAATATTATTTGTTACATCATCTCCGGTTTTGCCATCACCTCTTGTTAATGCTTGAGTCAGTATTCCATCTTCATACCTTATTGAAATAGCCGTTCCATCCATTTTCAATTCAGTACAAAAATTTACATTTGTGTCATTTAATAATTTATATATCCTTTCAATAAATTCACTTAAATCTTCTTTTGAATATGTGTTCGAAAGAGATAACATCGGCTGAATATGATCTCCGTTATTAAAACCATGAGTCAATGTTTCGGAAATTCTTCTAGATGGTGAATTTTGAGCAATTAATGATGGATTAGATTTTTCATATCTTTCAATCTTTTTTAATAACAAATCATATTGATAATCAGAAATTACGGGTTTGCATTCAACATAATAATGTCTATCATGCTCTATCAGTTCGTTAATAAGCTGTAAATATTCATCATGATTTTTTATATTTTCTATCATTTAGACCTTTTTAAAAAAGATATATATTTTTATTATCTATTTTTTTTTGAATGTTGCCATATTTTTTTAATTAAAAAATTTATCAAAAAAATAAATTTTTGATTTTAGAAATAAAATTTCCTCTTGATTCTCAAAAATTTTACCTTTAGATTTTTTAGAATCTTTTAATCTATATTTTTTAATGTTTTTTTGAAATTTAATTTTTAGAGAAATATCTTTGTTTGGAATAAAGATGAGTTTAAATATTACCTTTTTACTCCACTGAATATGAAATGTACCATATCTTGAAATGATATTAATAAATCTTCCAAAAGCAAAACATTTTAAAAGATTTGGTAAAATATAAATTTCAAGTTCATTTTCAATGAAAAATAAATTTCTAATAATTGAAAAATATTTTTTTAAAATAAAAAATGGGGTTTTTCTAAAAAATTCTTCTTCTGAAGGTAAAATATTTTGATATTCCAAATCTTTCACTCTTGGAATTAATAAATCATAAAAAAAAGCTTTATAAATATTTTCAAGGTCTGAAATATTTCCTTTTTTATTTAAAAATTTATCAGCTATTTGACCTAAATATCTTGAAGATAAATCTAGCTCTTCTTCTTTAAAAGCTTGAGAATTCAAATAAATAAATGGCAAAATTTCAAAAATATTTTTCCTTATTAAAATATTTTCCAATATTGGTTCTTTATGAACCCCAAAATGTAAAATTTCTTTAAAATTTTGATTTTCAAAAACATCTATAGGCAATAATATTTGTAAATTTTTTTCAGCTTTGTATTTTTTTTGAAAATCAATTTCCAGATTATTAACTGTAGACCTTTCAACTAATAAATATATTTTGCCTTCAATTTTTTTAATGAAATAACTAAAGTAAAATTTCTCCAAATTAAAAAAAACTTTAATTTTTTCATTTTTGATATCATTTTCTATAGTAAAATTTTGGCATGGTCCTTCAAAATTTATAGAAATTTCAAAAGTTTCATTATTTTTTATATTTGAAAACTTCAAAAGACCGGGGTGAATTTTCACTATCCAATTAGAATTAAATAATAAAAAACTTTTATCATTGCTATGAGATAAAATTTTGAAATTTTCAGTAACTTTTATTTGCAAATTTCACCTATAAAATATGAACCCTTATTTTCTTTTAAAAAAACTTTAACAATATTGTTTAAATTTTTTTTATTAGTTGATTTTACCTTAACTAAAATATTATTTTCTATATGTCCCATTAAATAGCCATCTTTATAATTTTCAAATAAAACATTCATTTCTTTATTTATAAAAAAATCTAAAGCAATTTGCATATTCCTATCAGCAATTTCAATTAATTTATTTTTTCTTTCAAAAATTGTTTTATCATTAATTTGATCTTTTAATTTTGATGCCAAAGTATTTGGTCTATTACTATATGGGAAAATATGAGCTTTAATGAATTTTACATTTTCAACTATTTCTATAGACTTTTTAAAATCTTCGTCACTTTCAGATGGGAACCCAACAATGATATCACTACTAAATGTAAAATTTTCATTAACCTCTTTTAATTTTAATACTTTTTCCAAAAAAAATTTAGTATCATATTTTCTATTCATTTCTTTTAAAATTTTATCAGACCCTGATTGTAATACAAGATGCATAGAAGGCATCATTTTTTCTACATTTCTGTAGATTTCTATTAGGTCATTATCAATATGATGCGGATCGATTGAGGAAAGTCTGATTCTTTCAATACCGCTAATACCTGCAATTTCATATAAAAGTTCTGATAAAGATATATCAGACTTAAAATCTCCAATATTTATGGCAGTTAAAATAATTTCTTTAAACCCATTATCTCTAATCCCTTTTATCTCATCTATAATATCTGTTGAATCTCTTGATCTGGATCTCCCTCTTGTAAAAGGGATTATGCAGTATGAACAAAATGAATTGCACCCATCTTGAATTTTAATAAATGCTCTTGTCCTATTATCAAAATTTTTAATTTTAAAATCCGGAACCTTTTTATCAGGAAAGATATTTTTTATAAGATCTTGTTTTTCAAGATTAGAAATAAAATGTATTCCGGGTAAAATCTTTGAAAGATTGTCCTTACTTACACATCCGGTCAAATAAATTTTTGCTTTCGAATGCTTTTCTTTTAGCTGTTTTATAAAATTGAATGTAGTTTTATCAGCATTTTTCGTAACTGAACATGCATTAATTATACATAAATCCAAATCATTATTTGAAACTGTAAGCCCTAATTCTTTTAATTGATCTGAATATGCTTGAGCCTCATATTGATTTGCTCTGCAGCCTATTGTTACAATTTTGAATTTTTTCATAAAAATATTTTTAAAAATGTTTAATTTAACAATTTTACCAAAATTTAATAAAAACTACATGGAAAAAAATATTTAAAGGTATTAATATATAAGTTTATGAATTTTAAGGAAATTTATGACTAATAATAATTTTGGATTGATAGAAGCTTCCGTTTCAATATTTTTTGTATTTAACGCTCTTGGAATGGTCCCTGCATTTGTTTCATTATTAGCCAGATATTCCCATAAAAGACAGATTCAAATAATAGTTAGAGAGCTTTTAATTGCACTCTTTGCTCTTCTTGCATTTACATTTTTTGGAAATAAAATTTTAAAATACCTGTCAATTTCCACTTCATCTATAGGTATTGCCGGGGGTATTTTACTATTTATCATCGCACTTAATTTGATATTTCCAAAGAATGATTTACCAAAAAAATCTGATATTCCGGCCAACGAACCATTTATTATCCCGTTAGCAATTCCGGGATTAGCAGGTCCGGGCACAATTACAGCATTGATGGTCATTTCAGCAGAAGCAGGCCCATTAAATGCTTCACTTGCATTTATTTTAGCTTGGATCCCCTCTTTTTTGATTATTTTAGCATGTTCTTACATCAAAAAAATACTTGGAGAAAAAGGGCTTATAGCTGTAGAAAGACTTGGTGGGATGATTTTGGCTTTAATAGGTATAGAAACTTTTACAAATGGTGTTATAAATACTATAAAAGTTAATTTTCCTACTTTAGGTTTGTAATTAATTTTTTATAATATGTTTATTATAAATAAATTAAATTAATTATTAATATTGTCGTTAATATGTAGTTAGTATATAATTTCGCTAAAAAAATAAAGAGGAGATTATATGACATTATTATTATTATCAGCCGGTTTATACGTTGCACCTAGAGCTATAGATCAACTTTTATCAGAAAAACAAACAGATCAGAGAATAAGTAACTTCAAAAAGAAAATTTTAGAGTTTAAAGATGCTGCTAAAACTAAGCTAGGCGAGAGAAATTGGGCAATATTAACAAATGTTTCAAAATTTGCTTTTATTGTGCCGGCAATTCTTATAATAACCCCACTGATCGCAACATTAATCGCAAATATAACAAAACTTGCTCTTTTAGTAATATTTGCCGATTTTTTCAAAAAATATAGTGATAAAACAATAAACGATAATTTTACATTTCCAAAATTAAGTGATCAGGTAAATGCCTATTTCAAAGATTGTTTTAAATTGTTTCAAAACTATTTACCACAATCAGGATCATAACATGAGCATAAATAATAATTTAATATTTCCTCTTGAGATGGAACAAGTATTTGTCTGCAAAACACTATTTGGATATACAGTTTCAAATGAGGAAAAAATACCATTATTAAAGGTGTATTCTGTCGGCGTAAAAGTTATTGCAAGTCTTGGTATTGCTTTGGGAGCTATAAATATTATCCTTTGTTCTCCTGTAAATTTACCTTTAGTATTAGTTTTTTCGTTAATTAAATTTGCTATAAGTTACGATCTATTTGTCTATTCATTAAACATTGATAAAACCATTGATGCTTTACAAGAAGATATAATTAGTTGTGTGCTAGCAATAGGCGAACTTATGATCGACAAACTGCGAGGACGAAATCATGAATTTTTAAACAATACTATCATTTTTAAAAATATTGATAAGCTTGTTCAAAAATATCTTTAAACGTCTATTTAGCAATCGAGCGATTTAACAAATAAACTGTGCAACCCTAGAAAGCAAAATTTTAGGAAGTTCAACTTCTAAAAGAATATCATTTTCTTCATAATCGATATTTATAATTTTGCCTTCTTTAATAATCTCCGAGACAACATTATAAGAGCTTTGAGGAATTTTTAGTTTAACAATTTTTCTCATATGTTCAATTTCACTTTCCATTAAAGAAAGTAAATTTGGAAATCCATCTCTTGTCACTGTAGAAATTTCTACTGTCTTAGGAAAATTTATTTTAAAAAGAGAAATAACTGAACTATTTGTCAATTTATCGATTTTATTTAAACATGTAATGATTGGTTTATCTATTGCATTTAATTCTTTTAACACATCTAGAGATGCTTTTGCCTGATCTAAAGCTGTAGGCGATGAAACATCAATAATATGAATTAAAATATCTGCAAAAACAGCTTCTTCCAATGTGCTTTTAAATGCAGCCACAACTGTATGAGGAAGCTTTCTAATAAAACCAACAGTATCAATCAAAAGTATTTCCATTCCATTTGGGAGAAAATATTTTCTTGTTGTTGTATCAAGTGTAGCAAAAAGTTTGTCTTCAACTAAAACTTTTGAATCAGTTAATGAATTTAAAAGAGAAGATTTTCCGGCGTTTGTATAACCTATAATAGCAAAAATTGGAATTTTAGTTCTCTGCCTTTGCTTTCTTAAAACTTCCCTATGTTTTTTTATATCATCAATCTGTTTTGAAAGTTCTGAAATTTTTGATTTTAATATCTTTTTATCGATCTCTATTTGCTTTTCACCCTCACCTTTTAAAAAACCTCCACTTTTACCACCTGTTCTTTGTCTGCTTAAATGTGTCCACATTCTTTTAAGTCTTGGAAGTTCATATTTATATTCGGCAAGTTTTATTTGAAGTTTTGCCTCTTTTGTTTTTGCATGATGTGCAAAAACAGCTAAAATAAGCTCCGTTCTATCTATAACTGTAATTTTAAAAGCTTTTTCTAAATTTCTTTGCTGATGTGGAGCTATCTCAAAATCAAAAACTATTACCTCAATAGAAAGCTCTTCAATTTTTAACTTTATTTCATCTACTTTTCCGGAACCAATAAAAGTTGAGGGCTCAACTTGTCTTAAATGAACCGGCATAATTTCAACCGGATCAAGACCAAATGTTAATGAAAGATTTTTAAGTTCACTTAAATTTTCTAAGCACTCTTCTTTTTTATTAGAAAATTCATAGACTCCGATAAGCAAAGCTTTTTGATTTTCAACTATTTGGATAACATTTTTATTTTCAATTTCTATATTCATAAATTTTCAAGATTAATTACCAGTCCATCATATGCCGGAAACATATTTTGGGGAAGATTGTTTTCTAAATATGCATGGCTTATTTCATGACCCATATGTGTAAAATAAGTTTTTTTTGCGTTTACCTTTTTAGCAAATTCTATTGCTTGATCGACATTTAAATGAACAGCAGACTTTTGAATTCTTAAACAGCTAATAACCAAAACATCTAAATTTTTTAAAAATTTAAAAATGGATTTATCATATTTTTTAATATCAGTAACATATGCAAATTTTTTTAGTCTGATTCCAATAACAGATTTTAAAACCTGAAAATATGAAAAATATTTTATCCTTTCGTTTGAAACTTTAAATTCTCCAACATCATCTTTCAATATTTTAAAATTAAATGAAGCACTTTGAGAATGACCTTTTTTATTGGGCTGAAAAATATAGTCATATCTTCTTTTTATCTCTTCATATGAAGAGAGTGATAAAAAAGTTTTTATAGATTTTTTCTGAATTCTGTTAAAAATTCTCATATCATCTATGCCGCCAATATGGTCATAATGAGCATGAGTAATAATTAAATAATCAATTTTATTTATTCCATATTTTAATGACTGATGTCTAATATCAGGTCCTACATCGACTAAAATATTTTTATTAGCCAATTTAATTAAAATACTTGGCCTTAGTCTTTTATTGTAAACTGAAGGAGAAAGACATACTTTGCATGAACAGCCAACAACCGGAATTCCGGTAGATGGTCCGCTTCCTAAAAAAATCACTTCTTTCATTGTTTATCCTTTTTTTTCAATAAATAACATATTTCATATGAAAAGTTAAAAAAGAAATTTATAAAAGGGATAAATACAAAAGTTTTGTTAAAAGAAAAGCTTAATGCTCTCTTAAAGCTTTTAGAAATTTTTAAAAAATGCATATCTATATTTTATCTTGCAGAATATCATCTCTTACTCTTTTCATGTAATCTATCATAAAATGAAGATTATGGATAGTTGTTAATGTATATGCAGCGAGTTCTTTTGCTTTAAAAAGATGATTTAAAAAAGAACGAGAATAATTTTTACAAGTGTAACATGTGCAGTCTTTTTCAATGGGAGTAAAATTTATAATATTTTGAGCTTTTAAAATTTTTAAATTTCCATATTTTGTTAAAGCAACGCCATGTCTTGCTGCTTTTGTTGGATAAGATGAGTCAAAAGTATCAATACCGAGGGGTATTGATTCATTTAATGATGCAATATCTCCAATACCTAATAGATGATTTGGTTTTTCATGTGGAAGGCTAGCTGTTGTAAATTTTAGCATTTCAATCATTTCAAAAAGGTTTTTTCCTACACTTCCGCCAATTGCAAAACCATCGAAATCCAAATCTTTTAAATAATCAATACTTTTTTTTCTAAATTCTTTATTAATTCCACCGTGTACAACTGCATACATGGCTTGACTTTTTCTATCTTTTAAATGGTAATTTAAAGATCTTTTTTCCCATTCATGTGTTCTTGAGAGTGATTTATTTAAATTTTCTTCAGTTAAATGATAAGGAGGCAGTTCATCAAAAGGAATAATTATATCTGCTCCAATGTCTTTTTGAGCTTGAACGGAAATTTCGGGATTTAGAAATATTTTTTTTCCATCTCGATAAGATCTAAATAAAACACCATCATCAGTAATTTTCAAAACGGAGCCATCAGTTTTTTTTGTACCTTTGCTTTTAAGTTCTGATGCAACGGAACCATAAGCGAGAGAAAATACCTGAAAGCCCCCGGAATCTGTAATGATAGGTAAATTTCTATTTATAAATTTATGAATTCCACCTGCTTTTTTGATAAGCTCTGCTCCCGGTTGAAGCATTAAATGATAGGTATTGCAGAACATTAACTGCAAATCTAAATCACTAACAAATTTTGTATCTAATGCTTTAATTGTTGCATTAGTTCCAACAGCAACAAAATTTGGAGTATCAATAATCCCATGCGGAGTATAAATTTTTCCTACTCTGGCTTTAGATTTTTTTGATTTATACAAAATTTCAAACTTGAACATTTTTAGCCTTTATAATTTTTTTTGAAAAATTAATAAAAAAAGAAGAAACGGCTACAACAAACATTTTAATTAAAAAGCTAAAAACCATAACATCTAAAATTTTATCTACGAGCATATATAAAGCTAAAAATGCAAAAAGCACTGTATCTATAAACTGTGTTATTAAAGATGAAATAAAAATTCTGAGTGAGAGTTTTTTTTCATTAAAAAGTTTTTGCAAAAAACCAAAAATATAAACATCCAATTTTAGACATATAAAAAACACAAATATAGAAGATAAAAAAATTCTTGTTGAAGAAGAGAAAATAATTTTAAAAGCTTCATTTGAAAAATCAACCCTACTTGGGGTATACAACATATGAATTTTTGACATTACCAAAAAAAAGATCATAGAAAAAAATGATATTTTAATAGTTTTTAAAGCGTTTTCCTTTCCAAAATATTCTTGGATTAAATTTTGAGCAAAAACAGTTCCGATAATAAACACATCAACAGTTGTAACTGTTTTTGTAAAAAGGGTAATTTGCTTTATTACAAAAATATTTGCTAAAATACCCTGTAAAACAGCTAAAGCCAATAAATAATTTTTACCTAATTTTAAAGCAAAAAGTAAAAAAATTATTACAATACAAACATGGAGTAAAAAAATTAATTCATTCATAAAAATTTCAAAATTTTCAAAATTATATCATATTAAAATTCGAATTACAATTACTAGATTTTCAATTTGTTAGAAAAAAATTTAAAAAAATATTTATAAGCTAGTAATAAAAAAAAATATTTTTATTATATCAACTAATTTGTTTCATTGAACTAGAGCTATAAGTTATGATAAACTCCTAGCTTAAAAATAAGGAGTTATAAAAATGTTTTTACCATTTTTTTTATTTGCAATGTGGTCATCATGCTTTGCACTTGGAAAAGCTGCTCTTGTATACTCGACTCCATTATTTTTTACAGCTACAAGAATGCTTATTGCTTCACTAATTATTATAGGTTACCTATTTATAAAAAAAAGAAGTGATCTTAAAGTTTCAAAAAAAGAGCTTTTTTCTATATTAATTTTAGCAATTTTTTCAATGTATCTGACAAATGCACTTGAATTTTATGGCTTAAAGCACCTTTCAGCTGCTAAAACATCTTTTATATACTCATTAACTCCATTTTTTGCCGCATTATTTTCATATATTCATTTTAAAGAAAAAATGAGCAAAAAAAAGATGCTTGGAATGCTTATTGGTTTTTTTGGAATAGTTCCGGTATTTTTTATAAACACCGGATCTGAAAGCTTTTTTAAAAGTATTTTTATAATATCGACCCCTGAACTTGCTGTTATTGGAGCTACCTTATTTTCTGTATATGGATGGGTACTTTTAAGGCTGCTAGTTAAAAACAATACACTTTCACCATTGACTGTTAATGGTTTAAGTATGTTTTTAGGTGGAATTTTTGCATTAGTTCATTCTTATTATATTGATACATGGCTACCAACACCTATTGCATCAGGAGGCCACTTTCAATTCATGAAAAGCATTGTAGTAATAACACTTATTTCAAATATCATTTGTTATAATCTATATGGTTATTTATTAAAGAAATATACAGCTACATTTATGTCATTTATAGGTCTTTTAAGTCCTGTCTTTGCTTCTTTTTCTGAATGGTTAATTCTAAAAACACCTCCTAATCCAATAATTTTACTATCATCAACTGTAGTAATTTTAGGTCTTTGGGTAGTATATCAGGAAGAGCTAAAACAAGGTTATATCCTTAAGAATAAAAAAGAAGCAGCTTAAATTATAATTATAATTATAATTGATAATATAATTATAATTTGATATAATATTCTTTATTAAACAAGGGGTAATTATGTCAGCTTTTGATGCAATATCATTTATAGTGAATAGTTTAACAAATTATATACAACCCATTAATGTTAATTCAATTAACATTGAGTTGAGTAATACTATATACAAGATAAAAGCGTTGCAAGACGCTAGTAAAATAATACAGCCAAACGTTGAATAATTTTAAAATGAGAATATAATCATTTAAAATAAAAATTTAGGAATTTTTTCATTTTGATATTTTTTACAAATGATGATTTTTTATACAATCCAACACAATTTTCAAAAACAATAAAAAAAGGTTGTTTAATATATGAGCGTTTTACCTTTAAAATTTGAATGTTTAAAACATATCCCATTAAATACATTTTTTAAATTATATTCACAAGATATAGATTTAGAATTTACCCAGAGAATGCAATTGTTAAATGTTACAGAAGAATTTTTAAATTCAAATAACAGATACAACTATTTATCATTAAAAACAAAAACTCAATTTAATATCATAAAAGAAAATTTGATAAATTTTATTTCTGAAAAGCAAACCTCATATTTAAGAGATAAAACAAAATTTGAAGATTTACTAAAAATAAGAACCCAAAATGATATAACTGTTTCTGTTATAAGCATGCAAAATGGAAAATTATTTTTTAAATTATCCCCTGAAGGTACAGAAATAGTAAAAACAATGGAAGATATTAAAATTTTTGAAATTAAACAAATATGGGAAAGAGAAATTTCAACATTATCCTACCCTTTATGGAAATAATAGAGGAAAAATATATCCGTTTACAAAACCTCTTTTAAAATTCCAAAAACAATTAGAATATTTTAAAAAAATAAAATCAAAAAAAAGCCTCACCGAAAAGATGAGGCATGAATAAAATGAACCGGCAGCGACCTACTCTTGCATACTCTTGTATATACTACCATTGGCGAAGAAAGTCTTAACTTCTGAGTTCGAGATGGGATCAGGTGTTGCCCTTTCTCTATTGCCACCGGAATAACTTAAATGAG